>JASJBU010000159.1 GCA_030066355.1 Gammaproteobacteria bacterium
TCCGTCCATGGATCTGAATTTTCTCGAATTTGAGCAACCAATCGCCGAACTTGAGGCGAAAATCGAAGAACTTCGTCTGGTCGGCGATGACAATGAGATCAATATTCAGGACGAGATCACCCGTCTCGAAAACAAAAGCCGCTCGCTCACCGAATCGATCTTCTCGAGCCTGAAACCCTGGGACATCTCCCAGCTCTCCCGGCATCCACAGCGACCCTACATGCTGGATTATGTGGATCGTATCTTCGATGAATTTCACGAACTGCACGGCGATCGGGCCTTCGCCGATGATCATGCGATCGTCGGAGGAGCGGCACGCATCGATGGTAAGCCGGTGATGGTCATCGGTCAGCAGAAGGGCCGGGACACCAAGGACAAACTTTTTCGCAACTTCGGTATGCCCCGCCCAGAGGGCTACCGCAAGGCCCTGCGCCTGATGGAGATGGCGGAACGCTTTCAATTGCCGATCCTGACCTTTATCGACACCCCGGGCGCCTATCCCGGCGTGGATGCGGAGGAGCGTGGGCAGAGCGAGGCCATCGCCCGTAACCTGAAGGTCATGTCCGGTCTGCGCACCCCCATCATCTGCACGGTGATCGGTGAGGGCGGTTCCGGCGGCGCCTTGGCGATCGGTGTAGGAGATCGGGTGATGATGTTGCAATACAGTACCTACTCGGTCATCTCGCCCGAAGGCTGCGCGTCGATCCTCTGGAAGAGCGCGGAAAAGGCACCGCTGGCGGCCGAGGCCATGGCGATCACCTCCGCGCGACTGAAAGAGCTGAACCTGATCGACGAGATCGTGCCTGAGCCACTGGGTGCAGCCCATCGGGACATTGAAGGGATGGCAAAAAATCTCAAGCACGCCTTGTTGGAAGGGCTGGAGAATCTACAGAGCATGGCGATCGATAAACTGCTCGATAGCCGTTATCAGCGCCTTATGCAGTACGGCCAGTTTGCTGGCGACTAGGGTCATCAGGCCCTCACTTGATCCCATTCGCTGGGCCGACCAGTGAAACTGACCTCCAATCGATTGTTGAGCATCATGCAGGGCCTGCCTGCTGCGCATCGCTATCATCTGGCATTCAGCGGTGGGCTTGATTCTACGGCGCTGTTGCACTGCCTGGCCGGGGTACGGGACAGACTGCCCGGCGAGCTGCAGGCCCTGCATGTCCACCATGGCCTGCAGGCGGATGCGGACGCCTGGGGAGCTCATTGCAAAGCGTTGTGTTACGACCTTTCCATTCCCTATCAACAGATCGAACTCACCCTGATTTCCACTCAGGGGCAGAGCCTCGAAGCCATGGCCCGGGATGCCCGCTATGCAGCGTTGGCCGACGTCATACAGGAGGGGGAGATGCTGTTGACGGCCCAGCACCAGGATGACCAGGCGGAGACGCTACTCCTGCAACTGATGCGTGGCAGCGGTCCGGCCGGGCTCGCGGCCATGCCCCGCTTGCTCGGGTTCGGGCCTGGCTGGTTAGCACGGCCCCTGCTGGATGTTCCGCGAGCTGCTGTGGAGGAATATGCCCGACAATATCGCTTGAGTTGGGTGGAGGACCCCAGCAACCGCGACCAGCGATTCGATCGGAATTTCATCCGCCAGCGGGTGATGCCATTGCTTCGGGATCGTTGGCCTGCCGCTTCCGCTACCATTGCCCGTTCCGCTCGGCTCAGCGGTGAACTGCAGGGATTGGTGAATGACCAGGCCACCGAGGATCTGCAGTCAGTGCGAGGTCCTTGGCCGGGGACGCTGTCTGTGTCAGGCTTGCTAAGCCTGTCGCCCGCCCGTCGACGGAGTCTGCTGCGCCACTGGGTCAGGGAGCTTGGTGGAGCCTTACCTGGGTCCCGACATCTGAGGCGGATCGAGGATGAATGCCTGCTTGCCAGGCGGGATGCCACGCCATTGGTACATTGGGGAGATTGTGAGGTTCGGCGTTTTCGAGATGGACTGTTTCTACTCAGGCCACAGCCACCACACGATCCATGTCAGGTGATTCCTTGGTCTGGCGTTGAGTCATTGTCCTTACCGTCTGACTTGGGCCGCTTGGTGCTGGAAGCGACGGCGGCGGGAATCTCTTGGCAGCAGTGGCTGCATGCCAGGGTCGAAGTACGTTTCAGGCAAGGCGGGGAGCGTTGTCTGGTCGCGGGCTCCAAACGACATCGGCGTTTGAAGACGCTGTTTCAGGAATGGCAGGTCCCGCCCTGGGATCGGGAGCGGATACCGCTGCTTTTTATCGACGGTGAATTGGCAGCGATTCCGGGTTATCTCTGTTGCGAGCCTTTCAGGGCCCTGCCGGGAGAAGTTGCCGTCATGCCTCGATGGGTGAAGTCTGAGGAGTGATTCAGCTGAGCCAGACGCAGATCTGGCCCATTGAGTCATCTGCTGAAACCACCAGGCATCATTAAAGTAGTTGAATGAAAATTTGATTTACTATTGAATAAATCAATGGTTCAGGAGACTGGCTCGTGGCGACCACACCGCAAATCCATTACAAACAGAATCGTCTGAAGCAACTCAGAGCCTTTTGTCGGGCGGCGCAGAACGGTTCCATCAGTGAGGCGGCGGAACGGCTTTATCTGAGTCAACCGACAGTCTCCCTGCAGATTCAGGCGTTGGAACGTGAGTTGGACACCATCCTGTTCGAGCGCCGGGGCCCGAAGATCAAACTGACGCCGGAAGGGGATGCGCTCTACAAGCTGGCCCAACCCTTGGTCGAGGGGATGGATAATCTACAAGAGACCTTCGCGGCATCCTGTGGAAAGCTGGAGAGCGGGGAATTAAACATTGCGGCGGGTGAATCGACGATCCTGTATATCCTCCCAGAGCCTATCCGTCGGTTTGCCGAGCGGTATCCCGGCATTCGTCTGAAATTACATAATGTGACAGGTCGGGACGGCATGGCGATGTTGCGGGATGATCAAGCTGATCTGGCCATCGGCTCGATGCTGGACGTGCCGGATGACATCAACTATCAGCCGGTGGTTAATTACGCCCCGGTCCTCATCACACCGCTGGATCATCCTCTGGCTGACCTCGAACAGGTTACATTGCACGATATCAGTCCCTACGGGCTGATTCTCCCTCCACACCATCTGAGCACCTGGCGCATGGTGGATCTGGTCTTTAATCAGCATGACGCCAGTTACAAGGTCACCCTGGAGGCCGGCGGTTGGGAGGTCATCAAAAAATATGTGGAACTGGGATTGGGGGTCTCGATCGTGACAGATGTTTGTCTGACCGGCGAGGAGCGTATTGTGAAACTGTCTTTGGGTGAGTATTTTCCAAATCGAAGCTATGGCATCGTCTTGCGTCGTGGGAAGTTTCTTTCACCCCAGGCCAAGCGTTTTCTCGAGGTAGTTCGGGAGGTTTTCGAGTCGACAGACCGCAGTGCAGACGGATGAGGATTGGCGTTCTCGATATTCGGTATGACTGCGGGAAATCCCTGATTCCAATGAAGTATCGCCTTAGGCAGAGTTATGTATTCGGATGTACATACAACTATGTATTTCCTTGCGTTCTCAAGTCCATTAGAATCCGTTACAAATTATAACTGGGATACCCGTGATGTTAGGACAAGCACCTGAATTTCTGTCAGTACTTCGCGCTATGAAGATCGTTTCCGCCACCGATGCCACTGTGTTGGTAACTGGTGAGAGCGGAACGGGCAAAGAGCTGCTCGCCAAGGCGTTGCACCACTTCAGCCGTCGTGAAAACAGGCCGTTCGTCACCGTGAATTGTGCTGCGCTCCCGGAACATCTGGCGGAAAGTGAACTGTTCGGTCATCGCAAGGGTGCCTACACCGGGGCTGTGCATGATGAGCATGGTAGGGTTCAGGCTGCCAACGGTGGTACGCTATTTCTTGACGAAATCGGTGAGTTGCCCTTGGCCGTGCAGGCGAAGCTATTACGTTTTCTCGAGACCGGTGAATGCCAACAGCTGGGTCAACCGCTCACTCGCCGGGTCGATGTGCGGGTGATTGCCGCAACCAATCGGGACCTGGGCAAGGCCGTGGAGGAGGGGACCTTTCGCAGGGACCTATACTATCGGCTTTATGTCGTGCCTTTGGAATTGCCGCCATTGCGTGAGCGCCGGGGGGATGTCGAATTGATGTTGAACGGGTTGACTCGTGAGTTGGCGAATGAATACGAGCTGGAGCCTCCTCATTATTCCAAGGACGCTCTGAAACAACTCAATCGCTATCAGTGGCCCGGTAATGTCAGGGAGCTGAAAAACCTCTGTGAGAGAATGCTGATCCTCTTTTCCGGCAGACAGGTGGAATTGCAAAACCTGCCGCTCGAGATACGTCAGGCACGGGTTGAGGCCAAGACCGTCGCTGGGGGATTCCTGTTGCCAGAAATGGGAATCAGTCTTGATGATCTGGAAGCAGATCTGATCAGACAGGCCTTGAGCAAAGCGCTGGGCAACCGGAGCAAGGCCGCCAGATTGCTGGGATTGTCCCGGGACACATTGCTCTACCGTATCAAGAAGTACGCAATCGAATACTGAATGACAATCGGCTGTAGGTCTTGTCCGCGTCAGTAGATACGATAACCGCCGTGTCGCTTGCGACTGTACCAGTCAAACAGGGCAAGGCCCACCAATAGTCCGATCACCAGTGAGAAGCCTACGGCTGCCAGGGCCCACTGCCAGGAGATATTTAGACCCGCGGGTAGAGTTTTCTGCAGAGCCTGTATTCTCTCCTGCAGTTCGTTGTTGTCCTGCTTGAGCTGTTCGATCGAATCACGATCCTTTTTCTGTCGCTCTTTATGTCCAGCCAGTTCCAGAGCGGTCTGAATCTTTTCGGCACGTAGGGCACTGGCCTGTTTATTACTGTTACTGAGTTCATCCTGGGTCTTCTGCAAGGTGTTCTCCAATCGAGCCTGTTTTTGCTCAAGTTCGAGGAGTCTGGCGCGGGCAGGTATCTCGCTCATGAGGAAGCCTGCTTTCGTCCAACCTACCGTACCATCCGGTGTACGTACCTTGGCGAAAAGGCCGCTGACTTCCAAGACCTCCAGTTTTGTCCCGCTCTGCATCCTCTGCAGGAGTTTTCCTTTGGAGCCTTCCATCTCGTGAAGTGCGAGTTTTAGATCGTCAGTGACATATTTCGTCTCTGCATTCGCGACTTGGCACATGAGCAAAAGGCTGAGAGCTGTCAACCAGATTGATTTATAGATCACTGAAAAACTCCTCCAGTGTCGGTAAAAGCAAAAAAACCACGGAACGCTAGACCAACAGTGGATTCAATCCGAGCAATACCAGATCGGTAGGGCGCAGTCCGGATACCACTGGAGGGCTCGGCTCATTCTGAGACATCAATCCTGATCGGGTCGATGAATAACACTTAGACGGATTGTTGTCCCACATCAATTTTGATCGTGACGGCCTGTCAAGATTGACGATTCATCATGAGCATGAGCTATTTTTTTATCAAACAATATGATACCACCCCTTGCGCTAGAGGAAACTCGCCACAGTATAGTCAACACCGAGTGAAAAAGAATCAGGATCAATCTGTAGAGGGGGATGGTGAGAGCGGGTTTCTCTCGTCCATACGGATCATCGAGAATTCATCAAGGATCTTTGCTCATTTTTAGAGAGGCAAACAGGAGTAAAACCTGTTTTGCGGGAGAGGATAGACCCTGTGAACCTCTCCTGGTCAGGGAGGCTCTAGCCGGGTGGATAGCGGATTCCAACGGGGTGGAGAATCGCATACTCCACCCCGGATAATCTACTGACTACCGATTATCAGTCAAAGATTACCAACACCATCAGTGTTGATATTACTGCGGTAAGGAATATCATCATTTTTCTCCCCCCATACATTGTTGTCTCCATTACTTAAATTATTGTTATTTCCGTATCTAATGATAGGTGAAAATCGTTAACACTTGTATCGGTCTCAACTGATAACTGTGTAGGTCTAGTCTCACATGAATCAGAATGGGTCGTGAATGGCGGGTACGGGTTAGGCATGCTGCAGACGCTTTTCGTGGCCAGTGGCATATTTACCTGACAGCTGCTGCATTCGTCATCAGCCAGGTAAAGATCAATCGGAGTAACCAAGCTGCTTTTGTAGGAACAAAAAAAACCCGCGTACTCGTTAGAGTCAGCGGGTAACGTCTTCCTTGGGGAGGAAAGATTTACGATTATTAAGACAGTAAAAAAACTGTATTGATCCGTCATTGGATAATCTTTTTTACCTCAATCCCGAGAAGACCGTTTCGCGGCAGTGTAATATACATGGTGTGATCAGCGTCTCACCCAGCACTGCTATCCGAGGTCAAATGTGACAGGGCGGTCTGGCAGTGCAGAGTCATCACAATACTCAAAATGTATTGAGCCAGATGCCTCTCGAGATTGATCAAGTTGATTCTTGATCTGATGCTTGTTGCGTCGTCGGTTTGAAGCAATTGGAGGCTGATGTCTCTTTTCTGAGTAAGGTCTCTGTTGTGTGGGGTGATGGTTGTTGTTTTTAGAACAAAACCACATAAAACATGATCTATCAAATTCGGTAAATTGAAGGGGTTGAGTGTGAACAGTAAAGCAGGACAAATCTTCATCTGGATCTGTGCCGGTCTCCTTGCGCTTGCTTTCGTAAAACTGATGTACGACATGAGTTCCAACATGGCAAGGATGACGGATCATGTCGGATCCTTGGCCAAAGATGTCTCCGCCATGCAGCTCAGTATGACCAGTATGTCGGACGACATCGTGAAAATGCGCGAAAGCATGCAGCGTATGGATGCCAATATCCAGAGCATGGGAACTGCCGTTGAACAGGGTGGCAAGGTCTTCAAACAGTGGGACCCGACCCAGATGATGCGTTGATCAGGTTCGATATGCCGGCAAGCAGCATCGTATTGCGGGTATTATTATGAGATTTCCCGGGCTTGTTATACACCGGGCGAGGGATCACGGGTCAATGCGGAGATTCTCCACGCAGGGTTGGTTGCGAAGACTCCTCCTTGGGTGCCGTAGACTCAAAAAACCGGCACCTACCTCACCTGCTTCAATAAACCTGATCATTGAATGGAAGTAGTCTTGCTGATATCGCCTTGCCGTCCGCCACTCCAGACTGTTTCATTCGACTCACTGACACGAACTATCGAAATACACAAGCAGTGAGTCATCGATCAATCCATTGACATCTGGTAGTCCGCATCATGAGTTTGAATCTTAGGCAATCACCCTTATCAGATGGGTTGTTCAATCAACGAGCCGGATAGACCAGTGCAGTGCAATTGCGGATGATACAGAATCGTACAAAACGTCAGGCAAACTTAGGTTAACCCTGAGAAAAGAGAGGGGGACTATCCCCCCCTCGGAACGATTTTTCTGTATTTCAGGTCAGCTCGCCGCGACTGTTTCACGGTATGCATGCCAGCTTGCATGGCCGATCAAAGGCATGCTGATCAACAATCCGATGAAGCCGGCAGCCATTGCTGCAAAGGTCAGAACCGCAATGATTGCGGCCCAGCGCAGCATGACACCAGGGTTCTGCTTGACCGCACGCGCACTGGTGTATGCAGCAGTCAGGATGTCTACCTTGCGGTCCATCAGCATGGGAATTGATACAACGCTCAAGCTGAAGACGATTGCGGCCAGTATCAATCCTACACTCATGTAGAGAACAACGAACTCAGGGGTGGCTAGCGTTTGTAAGCTCAGCAGGTTGCTATACGGCCCGATAGACGGCAGTGCCACGGCCATGATCAGACCGGTGAGCCTGCCCCAGGCCACCATGACGACACCCAGGAGAATGCCGAACAGCAGGACGGCCCAGCCATAGTCTCGCCAACTGGTGAAGAGTAACTTGAAGTTGGCTGGCTTGCCTTGGCCGAGCTGCCTGCTCAGGGCGTAAAAGCCAAGTGAGAGTGCTGGTGCCACCAATAGAAAACCGGTGACGAACGTGATCGCCAGTACAGGAGTATTCCAGCTAGCCATGGTAATGGCATAACCTGCAATAACGAATAGCAGACCAAGACTCAGGCTGGGTCCCATGGCTGAACGGAAATCCTGCCAACCCATACGCAACCAGCGGTAAGGGGCGTCTTTGCTCAACTTGTGAATCTCTGGCCTGATTGTCTGATCTACCGATGTTGCATCCAGTGTCTGTGCCATGTCGACCTCCCGTTTTTCAACGTTTCGAAAATGCAATGTTTTTCATGTCTCTGGCATAACAGACAGTTCCACAGGTTGCTTGTTGCTGTTATTCGTATCGGTTTCAAACGACTGAGCATTCGAAAAAATCGAAGTATCGGCAGGTCCGGTCTCTACAGAACATCGATTGGGGGGCGAGCAATTCAACGATCCAGCACGTAGGTGAAGTCATGCCTGAACTGCCTCAAATTGATTAGCTGGGAGTTGTGCCGATTGAAATGGGGATGGTATTACAACAGCGGTGCCACTAACCGGCACATCGATTCGGTTAATTGACGGGTGTGAGAGATTCTCTCCCGGTCTTCCAGGCGGATCTCGCTCGCCATGGCGCAGAGGTTGAGAAAATCCGATTCCATGCGCTGGGCGACTGATGGGGCGAACAAGAAGAGGTTGGTTTCAAAGTTGAGTCGGAAGCTGCGTTGGTCCATGTTGGCAGATCCTAGTGTCGAGAGATAACCGTCAATGGTGACCGTTTTTGCATGGGTCATGACATGGTGAAGCTCGAACACCCGCACCCCGGCCGCAAGTAGACCATTCAGGAATGAGCGACCGGCATGCAGCACCAACGGGTGATCAGAACGGCCGGGCAGTAGCAGTCGCACGTCCACACCGCGCAGAGCGGCAGTTTCGAGCGCCATGAGGATCGGCGGGTCGGGAACAAAGTAGGGGGTTTCGATCCAGACCCGTTCACGCGACAGATTGATGGCCGCAAAGAGAAAGCTGTGGATGGCCCGCCAGCGTTCATCGGCTGGACCACTGCTCAATAACATGGCCTGCACCTGACCTTTGTGTGGGATACGCGGCAAATAGTCGGGGCTGACCAGATCCTCGGAAGTCGCATGGTACCAGTCTTGGCAAAAAACCTCTTGAAGGGAACGTACCACCGGCCCTTCGATGCAGGCGTGCAGGTCTTGCCAGGGGCTGTCCAGCCCGGCGTACAGGTCGCCGATGTTCATGCTGCCGATAAAGCCGCGGGCGCCGTCGATGACCAGGATCTTGCGGTGATTGCGGTTGTTCAGAGCCAGTTGACGGTTCAATGGGTTGAGTGGCAGAAAACGCGCTACCCGACCGCCGGCGGCTGTCAAAGGTTCGAAAAAACTGCGGTTGGCGCGGCGGGATCCGACATCATCTACCAGCAGTCGCACCTCTATCCCACGTTTTACCGCCTTGACCAAGGCATCACGGAGTCGTAATCCGGTTCGATCCGGCTCCCAGATGTAATAGATCAGATGTACATGATGGCGTGCCTGATCCAATGCCTCCTCCAGGCTGTCAAATGCCGTAGGGCCATCTCGCAGTAGCTGCACTGCGTTGCCGGCTTGCAGGCCGGTCTCTTCGAGTTTATGGGCGAGTCGGATGAGTGAGTCGGGTGCCAATTCGGGAGGGGCGGAGTCGGGGGTGGACTGCAGCCGCTTCAACTCACCGGCCAACTGGGATTCGATACGCCGGCGTTTGCGTCGGCGTAGACGAAGCCGGGTGGTGCCGAACAGCCAAAAGGCCAACAGACCCAGAAAAGGCACCAGGAGGATGGTCATGATCCAGGCCAGGGTCGCCCCCGACTCGCGACGCTGCAACAGTACGGTAGGTATCAGGATTGCCACGATTGCCAGGTCCAGCAGCAACCAGCCCAAATTTAACCAGGCGGGTAAGCTGAGATTCAAGCCGCCGACCTCGGTGAAAGCTCGGCTAGCGGTATTGGCAGGCGAGCGACTGCCTTGTCAAAACATGCTGGTGCTGACATCACAGTGGGTTAATATCCGTTGAAGTGCCTCCGCGCCCTCTCGGGTCACTCGGGTGTTCCACAAGATGAGCTCCTTGAGTTGCTGCATCTGGTCCAGGTGGCGAAGGCCCTGATCACCGATCTCGGTGTCCCAGAGAATCAGTGTTTCCAGCTGGGTGAGGGGTTTGAGCTGGGCCAGTCCATTATCCGTGATACCCGTGCGGGTCAGATAGAGTCCCCTGAGCTGTTTGAGTCGACTGAGGTGAGCAAGACCGGTATCGCTGATATGGGTGCCCTTGAGATCGAGAATGCGCAGATTGGGCAGGCTCTCCAGCAGTACCAATCCGTCATCGGTGATGTCAGTGTGATCGAGATGCAGTTCCTCCAGTTCCTGCAGGGCCAACAGGTGTTGCAATCCCTCATCTCCCACCCTGGTTTCCGCCAACGACAGAAAACGCAGGTCGCGCAGACTGTCCAGTAGGTTGCCCAGTTCCCGATCACTGATCTGGGTTGCCAGTAGATCCAGTTTTTGACCGGTTTGCAGACGTGGCCACTCCAGGATCGTTTCCAGCAGCCGCAATAGCTCATTCCCGTCGGATGCGGCTCGCGTCTTTCCTTGCATGTCTTCACCCAACCGGCTGGCGGCGGATTTTACCTCTTTCCCGAGATTGGAGAGAAACTTGTCCTTAGTCTCATTGAGCAGTTCGAGTTCCCGGTTCGCTTTATCCAAAGCGGCGAGATGGGTCTGCTGTTGCGTGATCAAGGCTCGGATCTGCAGATGAGTCTTGATGCGGGCCAGCACCTCAGGCCGCTTGACCGGCTTGGTCACATAGTCCACACCACCTGCATCGAACCCTTTTGCCAGATCCTCAATGTCGGTTCGGGCAGTAACGAAGATCACCGGGATCTCATGCAATTTATCGTCAGCCTTGAGTTGCCTGCAGGTTGCGAATCCATCAAGCTCAGGCATCATGACATCGAGCAGGATCAGGTCGGGCAGTACCTGACTGGCAATGTTCAGGGCCTGGTTGCCGCTGGTAGCGAAAAAAATGCTGTAGCCCAAAGGCATGAGCATGTCCCGTAACAGATCGAGATTGGCGGTCCTGTCGTCGACGATCAGGATCTTGGCTGGTTGTGTCTCGATTTCATCTTGCATGGTCTGCAACCTTGGAAGTTGTCATGAACGACTGTGCCGACAGGGGTGCATGGAGGTTGGCAACCCTATCAAGACTTGCCCCACAGTGGGTCAACAAGGATCATACCCAAGGGATTCAGCTTGATAAAGACGGGTTGTCATGCTTAAAACTACGATTATTACCGGTGCACTGATCTTGGTGATCATCACCTTGATCGTGGATCTCAGTTTCGAACCGGGCGTCATTCACGGGGTACCCTTTGTGGTGCTGATCTCCCTCAGTTTTTGGCTGCCTTGGCACCTCGCACCGCCGCTGCTGGCCTTTACCGGCACTCTGTTGGTGGTCGCCAGATATCTCTTTCTTTCCAACTCGAGTGACACCCAGACGCTGTTCTACAACATGGCGATGGAAACTGCGGTGTTATGGGTGATGGCATTCCTCATAATGGCCTATCGTAAATCCGCCCGTTCTCTCGAAGACCGGGAAAAGCGCCTTAAGGCGCTAATCGAAACAGCGGTTGACGGTGTCATCATCATTGATGCGCAAGGCAGCGTTCAGGAATTCAATCCGGCTTGTGAGAGGCTTTTTGGCTATGTGGCTGCCGAGGTACTGGGCAACAATGTGCATATGTTGATGCCCGCGCCCTACCGTCAAGAACACGACCACTATCTATCCCGCTATCGTGAAACTGGCAATCGACGCATCATCGGCATCGGGCGTGAGGTGGAAGGGCGGCGTAAGGACGGTTCGACCTTCCCTCTGGAGCTCTCCGTGGGTGAAGCCCGTACGGGGGGTAAGCAAGTCTTTGTCGGTATCATTCGTGATGTAACCGCCCGCCAGGCGGCTGAATTGTCCCTGCGTATCGCCAAAGACCAGGCGGAAAGCGCCAACCGCGCCAAGTCGGTTTTCCTGGCCAATATGTCTCACGAAATCCGTACTCCGATGAACGCGGTACTCGGCTATACCCAGGTGCTGGAAAACGATGCCCGCTTACCCAGACGGTACCTCCAGCCTTTAAGGGCTATCCGCTCCGCCGGCAACCACTTGATCAGCCTGATCGACGAGATCTTGGATCTGTCCAAAATCGAGGCGGGGGCCATGGAAATTCAGCCCCGGGGTTTCGATCTTCGCGGGTTGTTGGATGAGGTGGCGGAAATGACCAAAATCCGCTGCGAACAAAAACAATTGGCCTGGCAGGACGACTATGCGATACAGCAGACACTGGTCTTCGGCGATGATCGCAAGTTGCGGCAAGTACTGATCAATCTGCTAGGCAATGCGGTCAAATTCACCGACCAGGGTCAGATCCGCCTGGGAGTATCGCAGCGCGGTCAGCAATATCGCTTCGAAGTAGAGGATACTGGGCCTGGCATCTCGGAAGAGGCGAGGGAGTTGCTATTCCAGCCCTTCCAGCAGGCTGAAGCCGGCAAGGTCAAGGGTGGGACGGGACTGGGCCTGGTGATCTCCATGCGGCAGATTCAGCTGATGGGTGGTCAGCTGGATCTGAACACGAACCTGGGTGAGGGTTCTCTGTTTCATTTCGAATTGGAATTGCCCGCAGTAGCGTCCGCAGAGGCGGAATCACCTTCAGCAACTGTCCGTCATATCATGCTGTCTCCACACCAGCAGCTGCGTGTACTGGTGGTGGACGATGTCAAAGACAACCGGGAAGTGCTCTCCCAACTACTGGTCAGCGCGGGTATGCAGACCACCCAGGCGAGTACTGGCAAAGAGGCCTTGCTCAAGTTCGAGCAGGCTGACTACGACATCGTCTTCATGGACATTCGGATGCCTGTGATGGATGGCATGGCGGCGCTGAAAACGATCCGTCAGCGCTGGCCGAAAAGGAAGCTGATCTGTATCGCTATCACGGCTTCCGGCTTGCTGCGGCACGCAGATTACTATCTGGAGGCGGGCTTCGATGACTATTTGAGCAAGCCGTTTTTGTTCGACAAGGTCTGCGCAGCGATCAAACGGCATCTGGCGGTGGAGTTTACCGAACAGACTTCGACCTCACCGAGTGAGCCCCCCCGGTTGCCAGATGTGATCAGTGATTGCCGCCTTGCCAAAACGTTCGTCGAGCGGTTAGGCCATGCGGCCGAAATCAATGCCTTGTCGGAAATCGAGGCTGGAATCGCCAAACTGCGTCGCCTCGATGAAGCCTGTGGACCTTTGGCGGATCGCTTGGCCGACCTGGCATCCAACTATGACATGCAAGGCATCATGCAGCTGCTCGAGGATCTTCCTGTCGAACCGGATTAGCTGACCCGCAATTCTCACCGGGCGGTGTAGAAATCTGATAATGCATTGGCACTTTGCAACAATGCCAGGTTGATGAAACATCAAGCAGGCCTGTCTCGTTGCAGGTCAGTCTTCATATCCACATGCTTGCGCTTCACTAAAACCGTAGCTATTACAACGCTTTTCGCTCCAGAGCAGCGCTTACGAACACGAATCCTGCGCCTGCTCCCGTGATCCTGGTGAGGAATGCGGACTGGACGCCATCAGGAGAACAGATCCAGCCGCGCTGCTTCGGTAATCGCTGAGATGGCGGGATGCTTGATCTTGCGTTCCGCAGAGATCGCAAAGAACCGTTCGGTAACCTCATCGGTGCGCCCGATCACGGTGACCGAGTACTTGTCGAGCACATCCGCCTCCACCGTGGTCGGTGTGGTGAAGATGCCGGCAGCCGCCTCGCCGAAGGCCTTCATCAATGCCCGGTCCTCGAATTCCGCAACCATGCAGGGATGCACCTCGATCCGCTCGAACCAGAGTTCCAGAGAGCGTCTCAGGGCGCTGCTGTTGGTCGGCATTAGCATGGGAGCGCCCTCGAGACATTGAGGAAACCCATCACGGTAGGTCTTTGCCTCTGACTCCCGGGCATAGAAACTGATCCCCGATTCACCCAACAGATGATTGTAGGCGCGGATGTTCAGGGTTGGACTGAGCGGGCTGTCGGCCAACACGATGTCGAGTTTGTGCACCGAGAGATCCGCCATCAGGTCCACGAACGGGGCCTCGTAGCAGGTCAACAACACCGGTTCTTCAAGGCTGAGCACCGGTTCCAGGATGCGGTAGGCCAGCAGTTTGGGTACCACCATGGCGATCCCCACCTTGAGGGTTTGCTGGGCAACCGGGCTGCGGCCGGCCAGCACGTCCTGCAGTTCATTGCTCAGACGGAAGATCTCGTCCGCATAATTGAACACCGAACGGCCGGTGTCGGTCAGCACCAGGTTGCGTCCGGCCTTTTTGAACAGCTTGGTGTCGAACTGTTGTTCCAACTCCCTGAGCTGACCGCTGATGGTCTGCGGGGTCAGGTGCAGGATCTCGGAAGCACGCGCGATCGAACCGTGACTGGCTACGGCCCAGAAATAGCGCAGATGCTTCAGGTTCAGATTGGTCATGACGCCAGCTTAGGGCATGCTGACCGGTGAAACAAATCCATCCGGCTTGACCGCCAGTACCGATGCCTGGGTGGTCTGCAGTATATCTTCTGCCGTATTGCCGATAATCAGACCGGGCAGGCCGGTACGCCCGACTGTGCCCATGACGATGAGGTCGGCATTCAGCTCGCGCGCCAATGAAGTGATGGCCTTGGCCGCACTCTGTTTTACCAGGCTGATCCGCGAATCCTCACTGCTCAGGTCATAATGGCGTAGCAGGTCATCAAGGCGTTGTCGGTGAGTCTGTTCGGTCTCGGCCAACAGTCTTTCCACCTCGGTGATTGAGATGCGTGCACGGCCGGATCTCAGCATACTCTCGCCGGGCATCTCCCAGGCATGCACCACATGGAGCTGAGCGGATTCCCGTTCGGCCAGCGAGCTGGCCAGGTCCAGGATCAGGCGGTTCAGGCCATTGCATGCCGCATCCATGGGGTCCACGGCTGCCAGGATATGCCGATAAGGATGGGCGCTTTCCGGCCGGTCTATCCACACCGGGCAGGGACACTTGCGCAACAGATGCAGGTCGAAGCTGCCGTAAAACAATCTTTGGGTGAGGCCCTCGGGCGGGTGCGGCGCCTTGATCAACAGGTCGTGAGCGTTGTGTTGTATGTGGAGGATAAGTTCGATGAATGGGGTGCCCGTGATGACCTCGGTCTGTATGTCGAGGCCGCTGCCTTGGTGGGGTTCGAGCAATGCATGCAGCTGTTCGAGTCGGCGCTGACGCAGCATGTCCTGCAGGTTGAGCTGATAACGCTGCTGGACATCGTCGGCCAGATCGGCCTCTTCGATGACATCGATCACGGTGAGTCGCGCGTCATTGGACTTTGCCAAGGAAACGGCTCTATTCAGTGATTCGCCTGAGGGTTTGTCGCCATCGGCGTGATAGAGGATGTTCTTGAAGCGTTTCATGTTTTTCTCCTGTGTTGCGGTTCAATTCAGTGCCCCAGTACCATCGCCAACCACAGCAGACCGATCAGGCTCAGCCAGAGCGGGCCCGTACGGCTCCAAGTCTCGCCTTTGTGTGGCGAAGCAGTCGGTTTCAACAGCTGCACAGAATGGTGCCACGATGCATAAAACCAGTCGCGGATCTGCGTCGATCCCGCGTAACCTTGCGCCAATCTCTTCAATGCGAACCATCGGTCGTCGAGCGAGTGCCCGGGTATCCGGAGAGCGAATACGCGTGCAGGCCATGTCCAACCCTGTGGCCGATATCGCCACATCAGCCAGCTCAGCAGCACGCCCAGAAGCAGCGGTAGCCCACCGCTCAAGTCACTGAAAGGCGTCGCCAGCAGGTAGGGAAAGGCGAGGACACTGACGACCCCCAGTGCCCAGGCCATCCAAGCCTGCCAGCCGCTACTGATCGGCGTGCCTTGCCGTTTTCTCAGCAGATACGCCAAGCGCCCCATCAACAGGGTGGTGCCGGTGGAGGCCATAGACAGCCAAAGGCCGAACCATTCAGAATGGGATGGCAGCGCGGCCAGTATCCCCGCCTTGGCCAGGGCGCCACTGGTGAATGGCGCGCCGATCAGGGCCAGGCCGAGCAGGCCAAGACCGAACCAGACCCAGCCTTGTGCCCGGCCCCTTGCGTGCAGGTCCAGACCGAGAAACAGGGCGCTCTTCACCAACAGGTGGTGCAGGGTGAAGAGCACCAGGGCAGGTGTCAGCCAGGGGGCGCTGGCCGGATCGGCGAGTAGGACACCGTAGCCACTCACCAACAGACCCATCTTGCCGATGCTGGAGTAGGCCAACACCCGCTTCGGCTCATGTTGCAGCAGACCCAAGCCAACTCCCAGGACCAGGCCCAGCAGGCCGATGAGGATCAGGCCTTCCTGCCAAGGCAGTGAGGTCGTCTGGCCAGGTGGGAGAAAGCGCAGCCAGCCGAGCAGGCCGGTACTGATCATGGGGCCGCTCAACACTGCAGCGGCCGCAGCCGGGGCCGCGGCATAACTGGCGGGTAACCAGAAATGCAGGCCGGGTAAGGCCAGTTTGATGCCGAAACCCAGGATCAGCAACCCTGCCGCCAGCGGCGGTGAGTCGAGGCCACGCAAGCTGGCGAAATCGGTCTCACCGGTCTGCGCTACCAACAGGAGCAGGGCACTGAACAGCAACAGCTCGCCACACAAGGTCCAGATCAGATAACTGCGCCCCGCGCGCTGCGCCGCCTCGCCTCGGTGATGGGCCACCAGTCCATAGGCGGACAGTCCCATGAGGGTGAAACCCAGGTAGAAGGTGAGCATGTCCTGTGCCAGGATGAGAGTGAAGTTGCCGGACATCGCCAGCAGGAAGAACAGACGAAATCTTGATCCATCGGACGGCATCCCTGGTTGACTTGCAGCATAAGCCCCACTGAGAAGCCAGACCAGAGCGGAGGCGCCGAGAAATCCCCGGCCGGTGTCATCCAGGCCCAGGCGCACCCCCAACATCAACCATTCCAGATGGACCTGTTCGACCGGATAGGCGATTGCCAGCAACAGCGCCGGCAAGGCAGCCAGCACCATGACCCAGGCTGCGAAGCGCCTCGTTGGTAAGGCGCTGAGCAGGAGTGGTGAGAGGATACTCAGCAGTGTCCAGGCGACACTCATTGCGCTCCCCAGAGCAAGAGATACAGAGTGCCGCCGATCAGCAGGAGCGATAACCCCGCGACCGGCCATTTGCCGAGGAGCGTTTCGATTTGTGCAGGCTTTAGCTTCGCCATCGAAGGGTGGGTCAGCGAACTCCAGGTGCGGTTCGTTAGCCATGCCGACAACCAGACAAAGGCCTGTTCGAGCCTGCGGCCCGCGGCATGACTCAGCCTGAGCGTCGGCACCAGGATATCACCCGCCGGGACACAACCCGACAGGCGTGTTCCCCATGCCGGACGCCAGATCCGCATGCCCAGCACCAACAGTGCGGCCGCTGCCAGGGGCCAACTACTGGACAACGGCGGCAATTCGGCCTGCGTCCACAGCGGGAAGCTCAGGATGGCTCCGAGTAGCAGAAGCCAGGGTAAGGCGATCGGTATGGCCGTGGCTGTTTTTGGGGATGCCTGGGTGCTCATCAGCATCATGAATCGTGCCATCAGCAGGCCGGTGCCCAGGCTGGTGAGGGCCAGGAAGACAGGCAGTCCGCCGGCCCAGGTGTCTTCCAGCTGGGCCAATGGAGGCTCCAGTAGCTGCTTGGCCAAGGCCCCGCTGGTGAAGGGTGCCGCCGCCAGCGCCAGAGCGGGTATGGCCAGGGCCGGCAGTACCCAGCGGGCGGTACCGGCATGAGCCACACCGACACCCATGAACAGGGCCCCCTTGGCCAGGCCGTGGTGTGCAGCCGTGATCAGCAGGGCGCTGAGCAGCGCCGGGCTCAACGCGGGCTCCAGCAGGGCCAGACCCAGGATGGCGCTCATCAGTCCCATCTTGCTGACACTGGAGTAGGCGAGCAGCACCTTCGGATGGGTTTGCAGCAGACCTACCAGCAGGGCATAGACAACGGTCGCCGCCCCCAGCAAGAGCAACAGCTGTCCCCAGCCCGGCAGGGCCTCCTGTCCCAGGGGCAGGAAGCGCAGCCAGCCGAGCAGGGCTGCCTTGATCATACAGCCGCTGAGCACCGCGCTGGCCGGCGCCGGCGCCGCCGGATGAGCCAGGGGCAGCCAGACGTGCAACAGCAGCAGGCCAGCCTTGATCCCCAGACCGAAGATGAGTAAACCGATTGCCCAGTCATCGAGTCCGACGAGCTGAGCGGGCAGGGGCGAGAGTGAGCCGGTATGACGGAAGATCAGCAGCAGGGCGGCGAACAGGGCGGCCTCCGACGCCAGGGTCATGGCCAGGTAGATTCGGCCGGCATGCAGGGAGGCGGGCTTGGCGTCGTGCACCACCAACCCATAGGCGGCGAGTCCCATGAGGGAAAAGCCCAGATAGAAATTGACCATGTCGGCGGCGAGGATCAGCCAGAAATTGCCCGCCATGGCGAGCAGGAAATAAACCCGAAAACGCCCTGCACGAGAATCCCTAGGGAATGACAGGGCCGCCTGTGACCCGGCGAACAGCCACAGCAGGGCGCTGAACAGCAGGAAGATCCGGCCGCTGGGATCGAGTTCGAAGTGGGCGCCGAGCAGCAACCAGGGGACGTCGAGGTGAGCGCCGACGGGCAGCAGCCAGGCCGTCAGCAGGGCCGGGAGGGCGGCCAGCGCCGGCAACCAGCGACCCCGTCGCCCCAGGGAGAGCAGGGCGGCGCCCAGGGGAATCAGCCAGCTCAGTATCAGCAGCCCGTTCACTGGCGATACTCCCGGGCGGCGATCAACTCCGCCCACTCCAGGGGACTATAGGGGGCGGCGGCGAACAATCCGGCCGCCAGGGCCAACAAAGCGGTCATCACTGGCGGCCAGAGCAGGGAGCCGTGGGTCTCCAGGCGGCGTGCGGGGATCTGTTCGTGCGGCCAATCAGACGCCGAGGTTCGGAACCAGGCCCGGTAGAGGATGGGCAGGAAGTAGGCAGCGTTGAGCAGGCTGCTGGCCACCAGCACCGGCAGCACCCAGCTCGCCAGGCCCGCCTCCACCGCGCCCAGACCCAGATACCATTTGCTGACGAAGCCCGCCACCGGCGGCACCCCGATCATCCCGAGGGCGCCGATACTGAAGGCCAGGGTGGTACCCGGCATGCGCCGGCCGACGCCGTCCATCTCGCTCACCTTGTGGATCCCCAGGGTCTCCGCGTAGTTGCCGGCGGCGAAGAACAGGGTGATCTTCATCACCCCCTGGTGCACCAGGTGCACCACCCCGCCGATGGTGGCGATCGGACCCAGGATGGCGGTGCCGAGGGCGATGTAGGAGACCTGGCTAACGGTGGAGTAGGCCAGGCGTTTCTTCAGGTTGTCCTGGCTCAAGGCGCGCACCGATCCGTAGACGATGGTGACGGCGGCGGCCAGGCCGAGGCTGGTGAGTAGCCCCAGTTCGGCGGCGAATTCGACCCCGTAGACATCGTAGACCACCCGCACGATGCCGAAGGCGCCGGCCTTGACCACCGCCACCGCGTGCAGCAGGGCGCTGACCGGCGCCGGTGCCACCATCGCCTGGGGCAACCAGCCGTGCAGGGGTACGATGGCCGCCTTGACCCCCAGGCCGAGGATCATTAACAGAAAGATCCAGCCCAGTTGAGGATGTAATTCGGCGGGCAGGTCGGAGAGGATACCGCCCTGAACGAAGGCGATGGGTCCGGCCAGCACCTGCAGCCAGATCACACCGAACAAGAGCAGGACTCCGCCGCTGAGGGTGTATTTGAGGTAGATGCGCGCGCCACGGATGGCCTCCGGGGTGCCGCGATGGGCCACCAGAGGATAGGTGGCCAGGGTCAGTAATTCATAGAAGATGACGAAGGTGAAGAGATTGCCGGCCAGGGCCAGTCCCACAGTGGCGGTCACGCAGAGGCTGAAAAAGCCGAAGAAACGGCTGCGATGGGGAGAGGTCTCCAGGTAGCCGATGGCGTAGACGGTGGTCACTAACCAGAGCAGAGTAGAGAGGCTGACGAAGAGCACCGACAGGGCATCTGCGTGTAATACCAGATCGAGTCCGGGGGCCAGGCTCCAACGGCTCTCGTAGACGTGTTCGTGAAACACCCCCCAGATCATGATCCCCACCAGTAAGAGCTTGAGCAGCGCCCCGCCCAGGTTGAGACTGGTCCGCAGACGATGACTGCCCTCGCGCAGGGTGAAAATCAGCACTCCCGGGAGCAGGGAGCTGAGGACGATCAGGGCGGGCAACCAGGCATCGAAGCTCATGGATTCAGCCCTCCAGCAGGCGCCAGGCCCGCCAACAATGACCAGACCGGCGCTGAAAAGAGGCCGAGCAGCAGCGTGGCCGCCAGCCCCAGGCCCAAGGCGGGGATCTCTTGGCGGCCGATACTCAGGGAACGCGCAGGGTAGCGGGCCTGACCGAAGGCATGACCCAAGAGGCGGAACACGTAGCCCGCGGCGAGCAAGGAACCCGCCAGCACCACCCCGAGCATCCACCAAAGCTCGGCCTGCAGGGCACCGGCGATCAGTTGCCATTTGCCCAGAAAGGCACCGCTCGGAGGCAGGCCGATCAGGGCCACCCCGGCCAGGGCCAGGGTAAAGGTAGTGGCGGGCAGGGCCTGGGCGGTACCGCGTAATTCGGCGATGCGGTCATGGCCCGCATGCTGCTGCACTACCCCGGCGGCGAGGAACAGGGCACTCTTGGCCAGGCCGTGGGTCAGGGCCATCAACAGCAGGCCGCCGAGGGCCGCGTGGCGCAGCGTCTCGTCGGACGTCTCCAGGATTAACGGCAGGAAAAGGAACAGATAGCCGATCTGGGCCAGAGTCGAGTAGGCGGCGAGCAGCTTGAGCCTTTCGGCCTGCAGGGCCTGCCAGGAGCCCCAGATCACCGCGATCGCCCCCAACACGCCCAACATCTGCACCAATTCCGGGGTAGAGAGCGACGCGAATGGTTCCAGCCAGAGACGCAGGACAAGGTAGAAGGCCGCCTTCACCACCAGGGCCGAGAGTATCGCACTGACCGGGGCAGGGGCGTTGGCGTGGGCCGGCGGCAGCCAGAAATGCAGGGGAAACAGCGCAGTCTTGATCAGCAGTCCGCTGGTCATCAGGGCGGCCGCGCTCCAACCGGTCAGGCCGGGGCTCAGGCGATGCGTGAGGGTCGAAATGTCCAGGCTGCCATAACCGGTATAGAGCAGGGCCACGCCGGCAAGGAAGGCCAGGGAACCGAGCAGACCCAGCAGCAGGTAGCGGAGCGCCGCTTCGAGGGCCTCACGCTGACCGCTCAGCGCGGTGAGGGCCGCCGCCGAGAGCCCCAAGAGCTCCAGAGTGACATAGAGGTTGAACAGATCCGCCGCCAGAAACAGCGCATGCAGGGCACTCAGCAGCAGCAACCAGAGGGTCCAGAAGCGCTGCCTCTGTTCAGCCTGACGGAAATAGGCGGTAGCGTAGACGCTGGCAGCCACTGCCACCAGAGCGCTCAGCAGCAACAACAGGGCACTCAGGCCATCCGCCCTCAGAGCGATGCCCAGGCCCGGGGTCCAGCCGCCGATGGCGTAGGTCAGTGGACCCTGGTCGGCAACCGTCCAGATCACGGCCAGTGCCGCGGCCAGGGAGCCGAGCACGCTAGCCAGTCCGATGCCGTTCGCCGCACGGGGCAGGAGAACGCTAAGGATGGCGCCGCTCAAGGGCAGGGCTATGCTCCAGACCAGACTGTCAGTCATCGTCCGTCTCCCGCAGGCGCTTCACCAAGGCCAAGGCCAGGGCGGTTGCACTGAAGGCCACCACGATACCGGTCAACACCAGGGCGTGGGGCAGGGGGTCGGGGTTAATCTCAGGGCCGCGATAGGCTACCGCGATCAGCAGGAGGAACAGACCGGCCCCCGCTACATTGATCGCCAGTATGCGACGCAGCAGGGCGCTGCTCGCAAAGGCGCTGCTCAGACCCAGACTGAAGAGGAAGATTCCCACCAGTCCGTAAAGGAGTTGGGTGTCCAATATCATGGATTGTCCCCAGTGTTATGCCGAACCATGTCTGCGGCCTGAATCCGTCCAGTCGTGGAGGTGTCCAGGCTCCAGGCCGCAGGTCTACCGCCCAGGAAGGCGAGCATCAGGGTCGCGGCGATGCCCAGGGTGGCGGCGGTCTCGATGAGCAGGATCAGGCCGCCCGCCCAGGCCGGTGGGTAGTCGAGAAAACCCCGGCCCACGAGCATCAAGACCAGGCCGACGGCGAGAAAAAGGCTAACACCCGCAATCACCATACCGCGCAAGATCAAGGCCGCAGGGAAGTGACTGTCGGGAAAGCCGGCGAGGCGCAACAGGACGCCGGCCCCGGCGAGTAAGGCCCCGGCCTGGAACGCGCCCCCCGGGGCATGGGCGCCGATCCACAACAGATAAGCGCTGACCAGTATCAGCAGGGGTGTGAGCCATTGCACCAAACCCGCGAGCACGGGCCCTGCCTGGGCATAGGCGGGTCGCGCCTGGCCCAGCGCCATTATTCCGAGAAGCGCGGTCAGCAGAACCGCCAGCTCAAGCAGGGTGTCGTAGGCGCGGAAGTTCAATAACACGGCGGTGACGGGATTGCTCACACCACTCTGCTCGAGATGGCTGAACACCGCTACCGCAAGACGCTGCGGATCGGCGATCTCCAGGGCCTGCAGATAGGCCAGACCCAGGGCGACAGCGAGGCCGAGGCTGAGCAGGGTCGGAACCGGATTGAGGCGCCATGCCCTGTCGGGGCGATCCGTATGGTCTGGGCTGTGCGATGCATCGCGCAGTGCCGCCAGTAGCAAGGCCCCGGTCAGGCCGGCGCCGATGGCCGCCTCTGCCAGGGCGATGTCCGGGGCGCGCAGCCGCACCCAGACCAGGGCGAGCAGCAGGCCGAAGCCAATGAAGTAAATCACCGCGCGCTGCAGGTTGCGGCTGTTCAGGCTGCCCCATGCCAGGGCCAGCAGCGCGAGGATCAGCAGCAGGTCCAACAGGCCCCAGACGACATCGGTCATGTGCCTCGCTCCCGCCGGCGCGCGCGCTGGGCAATCAGATGAGCACTGGCAGAACTGGCGGCCATGACCAACAGCCAGATCAACACCAGCTTGAGGGCGATGAAGGGATCATCGGTTAGCAATGCCAGGCCCATCACCAGCAGGCCGAGACCGACATTGTCCGCCTTGGTCAGGGCGTGGAGGCGGGAGTATAGGTCTGGCAGGCGCAACAGGCCGATGCTGCCGGCAATGAAGAAGGCCAGGCCCAGTGTAACGAGGAGTGCGGCGAGGATCTCAGTCATCCTCTTTCTCCATGTTCGATTCCCGCCGGGTCAGGGCCGCCACGGATACCGCTGCGAGCAGAGCGAGCACCAGGGCCACGTCAATCGTGGCGGGTGAATCCACTAGAAAGCCCAGCAGCAGCAACAGGGCCACACCGCTGGTACCCATCAACTGGACGGAGAGCATGCGATCCTCGACGCTGGGACCGATGAACACCCGTAGCAGACCGAGCCCCAAGCTCAAAATCAACAATAGCAACGCGAGGGAGAGCAGGCTCATTGGCAGGTTCCTCCCGGTGTTTGGAAGATCTGTTCGATGGCCGATTCCAACCTCCCCAGCGCCGCCCGGTGATTCGCGTCCAGGTCGAGGACGTGTACCTCCAGCAAGCCATCCTGCAGATCCGCCGCCAGGGTCCCTGGTAGCAGACTCACACAGTAGGCAAACAAGATCCGGGATGCGGGTTGATCGAGATTGCAGTGATAGCTCAGAAACCCGGCGCGGATGCGCAACCGAGGTGCCAGGGTGCGCAGCGCCACATCGGTGCCGCCACGTAGCGACTCCCAGAGAAAAAAAGGGATGAAACGCAATAATCCCGGCAGCGACAAGGGCTGTTTATCCGAGCGTTTCAGGCGTCGGTTGGTCCAAACGGCGGCGGCTACAGCAGGCACGCCAATCAGCCATGATTCCAGGGAACCATGGCTGATCAACCACCAGAGCACGGCGAACCACAGGATGCTG
>JASJBU010000152.1 GCA_030066355.1 Gammaproteobacteria bacterium
GGGCGAAATATGCAGGCAAAGTCGCGGTCACAGATCTTCAGGATGTCGATTATGCGTTAGCCGCAAGAATGGTGGACAGCTCCATCATCGATGCCTTTCCGGTAGACGCTGACTATCTTGCCGATGCAGCAGAAGCTGAAACCTGGGTTTGGGATCCTTCTATGGAATCTCTGCAGATCGTCAACGAAATTCTCTGTTACGTGCAGCAGACTGCAGCCAAGGACATGGTGAATGCAGGGGGTTATATCGCCCTGATCGATGAAGACAAATGCCAGGAAGGTGAAAATCAGTCCAGTGCCAGTTCCGGCGGTGCTCAGTCCTCATCTTCCAATGCGGATACCGTTGAGTACACTAACTGGACGGTGGTTTCCACGCGTGCTGACAATGATTCACCTCAAATCGTTAAGATCTGGGTACCGGGCGATGAGGAAGAGGCCGAACAAGATCCAATGGATGCTCAGCGCATCCTGGTCGAAACCACCATTACGGAAGGCGTCACTGACGAGAATCCATACGGCAGTTTTGTAATGAATTTCAAGGGGGAGGCGCCGATTGGACCGGAAGGCGCATATATGCCGATCATGCGGGGAACCTTGAAGACTGTGGAGCATGCACAGGGTAAACCCCAGTTTATGTTCTTCAATGAAATGGGCGGCGCCATCGATCCCGACATTCCATTTGAACGTATCGAAAAGAGCAATGTGGTCATGGATGACGCTGACGGGACCAGTGGTCAGGCCAGAACCTACATGGAAGAGACGGATGGATCCTTCTCCCGTCAGCGAGGCTTTGATGTGGCCTACAACAGCAGCTATTTCCTGCGTGGCAAAGACACGAATGGCGATAGTGCCGTGGATGATCTGACCTGTACCTCTCGTGCGGATTACTCTACGCAGACCTGGCGTTACAATCTTTATCACACACTGGACGGCATCTACAACGATCAGTCGGTCAGCGCCGGGCAAAGGGTTTCTCTCAACTCCGGCTTTCCTTTCTTTTACGAGGATGTGGACGGTCGCCATTTCGGTCACATCGGCTACTGGGGGATCTGGACTGAAGAGGAATTGGGCATAGACCAACTGGCCGGTCAGGTCATCACCAAGGAAACCTTTGGAGATCAGGCAACTGCACAAGACTTTACCGTTCAGGTCTCTGGTGGCAAGCTCTTCCGTCGCAGCAAGATATCCTCGACCTATGCTGACATGGCAGGGGTTCAACTCAACTGGTGGGGTGATATTGAAGATCCTGACTGTGAAAATGGTTGTATGACTCAGCACGACTACCGGGCAACCGTGAATGACAACGACCAGCTGATCGTTACCCACAGTCTCACGTGGGGTGACAACGGTCCCAAGTTGACTGACATACCCGATGTGGATATCACACCTGCCAATGAATGGAATCAACGCTGGATGTGGGCAGATAGCTTGGGAGGCAGTGTAGTCTTCAAGCCTGCCGATGCAGTGGTCGATCCGGTAGTCTTTTTCAAAGAGGAGCAGGTCTCACCGGCGGATCCCGATCTACCGACGACCCTCTTCTGCTACGAGAGATGCCTGAAAGGCGGTCTCAGCGAAAACACCTTGCCGGAGTTGGAGTCAGACCTGTTCCACATTCTGTGGAATGGCAGTGAATCCACCCAGGAACACACCTATACCCTGAGTGTTATCGATGGACAATTTGTGCTGACCGATGAGATGTCCAATGAGGTGAGTGTGGATTTCATGATGCCCGCAGAATTGGGCGATTGGTATCAGTGGGGCATCAACACCGGCGAAATGGTCACCTCACAGTTGGTGGATTGGTGGTCAGTCTTCGATCAGGATGTCACCTACCGTTGGGAAACCGGACCCAATCCCTGGAATCGGACGGTATCCGTCACCGACTCCAGTGGAGAGAGCCAGACCTTCGACAAGCCTTTGCAATTCACTTATACGTACACTGCGGGCGATGACCCCAATGGAGACAATTTTACGAACGGCACACCCTTTATGCTTGAGTATGGCGGTCCGGGTGAACTTTGGGGCTTTCCCTGGGAGAAACTCGATGACGCCTGTCAAGAAGCTGAGGAAGATTGTCGCTGGGTATCCGGTTTGACCCTGAAGACTGGAGTTGAATTGATTGGCGATAGCAACAGCTTCATCGTCCGCGCGATGGAGAGTGAACAATCCATGAACGAGACCGTTGATACCACCCCCTGTCTCTCATCCGGCCTGGATGTATCGGGTATTAACCTCACTCTACCCACGGCAGTCGATGGAAACGTCAGTATCACCTGGTCCGAGAAACCGGTGATAACCGATTCACCCGCTGTCATAGAAGGGGTTGTTCAAGCAGAATAATCTGCGGCATTTCGTTAAATAACCGATGTTGCGTAAAGCAACATCGGTTTTTTTTGCCTGATATTGATCCAATCAACAAACAATTTCTCAACTAAAGCACTAGGATTATCGAATAATTCATTAATAACACTGATTTTGATCTAACGCTTTCTTACCAGACACCCTAGCTCCAATGAACCCTCGTAAAACCTCGAGGGTCTAACATTTTAGTATACCCGAGTGATTTAATAGGTATTGCGATGGAATACCTTGCCCATAAGCTCATAGCCTTCCTCTCCGAGTGGCTGGTCAAAGAAGCCCCCCCACCCAACTGGCCTCTGTGTGATTTCCAGCGACTAAGCTACGAATTGAGGCCGGGAGATGTATTGCTGGTAGAGGGACGCAGTAGGGTCAGTGAGGTGATAAAACTCATCACCCAGAGTTCCTGGACCCACTCGGCCTTGTATATCGGACGGCTATTCGATATCGATAACAAGATGTTGCAAGCGAAAATCAGGGCGAGTTACGAAGGGGACCCAGGCGAGCAATTGCTGGTTGAAGCCTTACTCGGTCAGGGTACGATCATCTCGCCGATTAGCAAGTACCGTATGGACCACCTCCGAATCTGTCGCCCCAGCGGGCTGGACCCTGCCGATGCGCAACAAGTCATCAATTACACAGTTCTGCATCTAGGCAGTGATTACGATGTCCGGCACCTGCTCGATCTGGCGCGGTTTGTCTTTCCCTGGGGAATTCTGCCAAGGCGCTGGCGATCCAGCTTGTTCGAACACAATGCAGGAAGACCGACCAGAACTGTTTGCTCCTCCCTTCTGGCAGCCGCTTTCGGCACCGTAAACTTTCCGATCCTGCCGTTTATCGATCGGAGCGAGGATGGCAGCCTGCGCTTTTTCAAGCGCAATCCACGACTCTTCACGCCAAAGGATTTCGACTACTCACCCTATTTCAACATCATCAAATATCCGTTTCTCGGATTGGATGATCTGGGTGTTTACCGTCGCCTGCCTTGGTGTGACGACACCATCATGTATAACGACGATGCACGGGAATTCGCCGCTCAAACCCGAGACTATTGTGAACCCTGCAATCAGCTGAATGATCAGACCCTCAAACCGGTTAAGGAGCAAGCGGCCCATCCATCAACAGGGCAGAAAAGCGAGATACCGTTTGTTCACAAGATCATCCGTGAGTTCGAGTCATGACGCTCATCGGTATGCTGTTCTTGCTGGTGCTGGTATGGGTCCTGGCATATCAGGCCGTCTCCCCGTTGGTTTGGATGGTGTTGATCCCTGTCATCCTGACATCATTCCATGTGGCAGGATTGCTGCCATTGTTCGTAACTCTGCCGATTTGGGTGATCTATTCGATTGCCCTGTTTTTCTACGTTTTACCCACAGTCAGGGGTCGTTGGATCATTGCCCCACTGCTGAGTCAGTTTCGCCGGGTCATGCCGGCCATGTCTCAGACAGAACGTGAGGCACTGGATGCGGGCAATGTCTGGTGGGATGGAGAGCTGTTTTCCGGCCGGCCCGACTGGAATCGCCTGCTGCACCATCCAGCCTCACGACTTTCAGAGCGCGAGCAGGCCTATCTCGATGGACCCGTCGAAGCGCTTTGCAGCCGACTGAATGACTGGCAGGTCACGCATCATCAGCAGGACTTGCCTGAGGAGATTTGGGACTACATCAAACGGTCCGGCATGTTTGGCATGATCATCCCGGAATCCTGGGGCGGCCTGGGATTCTCCGCCGCGGCGCATTCCAGCATCGTCATGAAACTGGCCAGCCGAAGCGTAGCTGCGGCGGTGACCGTGATGGTGCCCAACTCGCTGGGCCCGGCAAAACTTCTTTTGCACTACGGCACGGAGCAACAGAAGGCAGCCTATCTGCCGAGTTTGGCTAAAGGTGATGAAATTCCCTGCTTTGCCTTGACCGGTCCGCATGCAGGCAGTGATGCAGGCGCCATGCCGGACCGGGGAGAGGTCTGTTACCAGAGGCATCAAGGCAGATCGACACTCGGCATTCGCCTGAACTGGAACAAACGCTACATCACTCTGGCTCCCGTGGCCACCCTGATCGGTCTCGCATTCAAACTCTACGATCCCGAGCATGTACTTGGAAAATCGACTTCACTGGGCATCACCCTGGCGCTGATACCGCGCGACACTCCAGGTGTCGAGATTGGTCAACGCCACATGCCCCTCAACATACCTTTTCAGAATGGTCCGATTCGCGGCAAAGACGTATTCATCCCGCTCAGTTCGGTGATCGGTGGCAAGGCCGGTATCGGACAGGGCTGGCGCATGCTGGTCGAATGTCTGGCCGAGGGTCGGGGTATTTCACTACCTGCGTTGGCAACAGGCGCGGGCAAGCTGGCCTGTCGCTATACCGGAGCCTATGCCGGCATACGGCGACAGTTCGGTCGACCGATCGGCCAGTTCGAAGGCATCGAGGAGGCGCTGGCACGGATTGCCGGGCTCACCTATCAGATGGATGCAGCAAGGTTGTTGACACTCAGTGCCCTCGACCAGGGTGAAAAGCCCTCGGTGATCTCGGCGATCATCAAATATCATCTCACCGAACGCTACCGGCAGGTCATTCAAGATGCCATGGACATCCAAGGGGGCAGCGGAATCTGCCTCGGCCCGAGCAATCCGTTAGGTCGGATCTACCAGGCCATCCCCATTGCGATCACGGTCGAGGGGGCCAACATTCTCACTCGCAATATGATCATCTTCGGGCAGGGTTCGATTCGCTGCCATCCGTATATACTGGACGAATTCGAGGCGGCCGCCCAGACCGACCCGGAGCAGGGGGTAAAAGCCTTCGATGCCAGTTTGTTCGGGCATGTCGGCTATCTGTTGACAAATCTCGCCCGCAGTTTCTGGCTCGGGCTTACGTATGGCAAGTTCTCAGCATCCCCTCGGGCGGGTATCACCAAGGGCTATTTCCGACGATTGAACTGGATGAGCAGCGCATTTGCCCTGACCGTCGACCTCTCCCTCATGACCCTGGGCGGTGCATTGAAGCGCAAGGAACGTATCTCAGCCAGGCTGGGCGATCTTCTGAGCGAACTCTACATCGCAAGTGCCGTCATCAAACGTTTTCTCGACCAAGGTGAACCCGATGCGCTCAAACCGCTCTTCCACTGGGCCATGCAGGATTCCCTGCATCGACTCCAACAAGCGCAGATTGGCCTGTTCAGAAACATGCCCAACCGTTTGCTGGCCTGGTTACTGAGAATCTGGGTATTTCCTTTGGGCCTGCCCTTTCACAAACCCTCAGACCGGCTAGACCATGAGGTCTCAGGCCGTCTATTGAAACCGGGCAAGGCACGGGATCAACTGACGGAGCATATCTTCATCAGCAAGGAACGATCAGACAGAACGGGGCTCCTAGAGCAGGCGTTAGCCAAGGTAACAGCGGCCGTACCCATCGAAAAAACCCTACTGACCGCTCGCAAGTCGGGGCATTTGTCGACGGACGACCCCTCATTACTCCAAGAAGAGGCCTTACGTATCGGCATCCTGAGCCGAGAGGATCTGCAAGTGCTGGAACAGGCCGAGCAGCTCAGGGACCGGGTCATCCAGGTTGATGCCTTCCCCGATCTGGCGTCAAAAACAGATCGCATAACAGGGCACGGATCATCCCCGGATTTCCCATTCGGTCATCTGGGCGCAGCCTGACCTGCACAGGATAGCCAACGGTACGATAACTCGAGACGAGGCATAACAACCATGAACAGCCGAACCAGCTATGCCAGACCCGTGTATATCATAGACGGTTCCCGCACACCCTTTCTCAAGGTTCGGGGAAGACCCGGCCTCTTTCGTGCCTCGGATCTGGCGGTTCTAGCCGGTCGGCCATTGCTGGCCCGTCAAGCTTTCAGGGCTCGACTGCTCGACGAGGTCATTCTCGGTTGTGTCTCCTCCGGGCCCGATGAGGCCAACATTGCGCGGGTAGTGACTTTGCGCCTGGGTTGTGGAGACAAGGTGCCCGCCTGGACCGTGCAACGCAACTGCGCATCCGGCCTCCAGGCAGTGGATAGCGCTGCGCAGGCTATTGCCAGCGGGCGGGCCGAACTGGTACTGGCCGGCGGCACCGAAGCCATGAGCCACCACCCCGTGATGCTCAACGACAAGATGCTCGATTGGCTTGCGGGTTGGAACCAGGCGCAGGGTTTAGCCGACCGCGGCAGACAGCTCATCAATCTTCGCGCCAACCATTTCAAGCTGATTGTGGCCCTGTTACGCGGCTTGACCGATCCAGTGGTTGGCCTGAGTATGGGGCAGACCGCGGAAAAGCTGGCCTGGCGATTCAACATATCCAGACAGGAGATGGACAGCTTTGCCCTGCTCAGTCATCAGCATCTGGCTCAGGCCCTGGCGGCAGACCATCTGCAGGAGATAGAACCTGTCTACTCTGCGAACGGTCGGCTCTATACAGATGATGATGGCCTGCGGGCCGACTCCAGCCTGGAGAAACTGGCCGGCCTCAGACCGGTTTTCGATCGACCGCACGGCCTGGTTACGGCCGGTAACAGTGCCCAGGTGACTGATGGGGCGGCATGGCTGTTGCTCGCATCTCCAGAAGCGGTCGAAAAACACCATCTGTCCCTATTGGGCCGGGTAGTCGACACCCAGTGGTCCGCCCTGGATCCCTCTCAAATGGGCCTGGGTCCGGTTCACGCCATGGGTGAGTTGATGCAACGGAACCGATTGCTCAGCGACGACATAGACTATTGGGAGATCAACGAGGCCTTTGCCGCCCAGGTCCTGGCCTGCCTGAAGGTCTGGGACGACGAAACCTATCTGCGGAATGAGCTGAGCATCGACAAACCGTTCGGGGCCATTCCACCAGACCGACTCAACGTGGATGGCGGAGCGATCAGTATCGGTCATCCAGTCGGTGCCAGCGGGGCCCGTCTGGTTCTCCACCTGATGAAGATACTGCAGCGGACTGGCAGCCGGCGAGGAATGGCGAGTCTCTGTATTGGCGGCGGTCAGGGTGGAGCGATGCTTCTGGAGGCTGCCTGATGAATAGACACTGGCGATTGGAGACAGACTCGGAGCGTATCGGTTGGCTCCATTTCGACCATCAGGCGCAACCGGTCAATATCCTGTCTCAAGACGCGCTGGAAGAGTTGGCCGCTGTCCTGGACAGATTGGATAAGCTCAGCCTTGGCGGTTTAATCATCCTATCAGACAAAGCGAACGGTTTTATCGCGGGTGCCGATGTTAAGGCCTTTCGGGAGATCACCCGGCCCGCTGAGGCGGAATCGCACATTCGTATGGTTCATCGGTTATTCCAACGCATCGAAACCCTACCCTTTCCCACGCTTGCCATGATCCACGGTTATTGCCTGGGCGGGGGCCTGGAATTGGCCCTCGCCTGTACCTATCGAATCGCGGAAGACAGCGAAAGGACCCGACTCGCATTTCCAGAGGTGCGCCTGGGGCTGTTCCCGGGTTACGGAGGGAGCGTACGCAGCATTCAACGCGTTGGCCATTTGGCCGCCATGCAACTGATGTTGTCCGGCCGTAGCATCAATCCCCGCAGCGCCTTGAAGATCGGGCTGGTGGATCAAATTGCCCCGGACCGGCAACTCAGGGCTGCCTGCACAACACTGCTCGCGAAGGCCCCGCCCCCATCACAGAACAGACTGTTGCAAAGATTGCTCGACCAGGCGCCGGTACGACATCTCTTGGCACACATGCTGAAACGGCAAACCGCAAAGAAGGTCAGGATCGATCACTACCCTGCCCTATTTGCATTGATCGAACATTGGAGAAGGCAGGGTGGAAATCAGTCTGGGATGTATGACAGTGAGGCCAGGCGGGTCAGCCAGCTATTGACGGGTGAAACCGCGCAGAATCTGATCCGGGTCTTCTTCTTACAGGAGCGACTCAAGTCACTGGGCCACCTCAGCGACTTCAAGCCGAATCAGATTCATGTCATTGGTGGTGGGATCATGGGCGGCGATATCGCCGCCTGGTGTGCCTTGAACGGCCTGCGCGTGAGTCTCCAGGACCGGAAGGCCGAGTATCTCAGCAACGCCATGCACCGGGCCCATCAACTATTTGTTTATAAGCTCAAATCAAAACGTTTGATCCAGGCGGCAATGGACCGTCTGATGCCCGATCCCAAGGGCTATGGGATCAAACATGCAGAAGTGGTGATTGAGGCGATTTACGAGGATGTGCACGCCAAACAGGCACTGTTCAGGGCGTTGGAACGACGGGTTTCACCAGAGACCCTGTTGGCCACCAACACCTCCAGTATTCCACTGGAAACGCTCGGCGAGCCGCTGGCAGAGCCACAACGGCTGATCGGTCTGCATTTCTTCAATCCGGTGGCAAAGATGCAGTTGGTCGAAGTCGTACACAACAAAGGAACCGATCCGCTGGCGATCCACCAGGGGGCCGCTTTCGTGCGGCGCATCGACCGCCTGCCCCTGCCGGTAAAGAGCAGCCCCGGTTTTCTGGTCAATCGAATCCTGATGCCCTATCTGCTGGAGGCGGTCGAATTGATTGAGGAGGGTGTTCCGGCCAGTCTCATCGACCGGGCGGCCAAGGATTTCGGCATGCCCATGGGTCCGGTCGAGCTCGCCGACAAAGTCGGCCTGGACATCTGTCTTGCGGTGGCGGAGAAACTGGCACCTGTCTACCATACTCAGGTACCGGATAAGCTGCGCGAACTGGTCGGGCAAAATCGCTTGGGGCTGAAGAGCGGCAGAGGTTTCTATCACTACGCGCATGGTAAAAAAACAGATGTGCCTCCACCGGCCCGTTCTTCACAACCCAGCGATCTCACCGAACGCTTGATATTCCGTCTGCTCAACGAAGCGGTTGCCTGCCTGCGTGAGGGTGTGGTCGAGAACGCCGACCTGTTGGATGCAGGTATCGTCTTTGGGACGGGTTTTGCCCCCTTCCGCGGGGGGCCGATGCGCTACATCGAGAGTGGTGGATGGGATGCCAGACGCCGCCAGCTCGATACCCTGGAGCAGCGCCATGGCGACCAGTTCCGTCCCGATGCAGGTTGGGCTAACTTACGGAGGGCATAGCATGTTATTGTTTAAAGAAAATGACAGATTGCTAACAAATGGCTCGGCCGTCATGAACGCACAGAAAACCGACACAATCCCCCTCAGCGTCGCCAATACGCTCGCGGCTGTTTTCCAGGAGCGGGTCAAACGCACACCGGATAAAACGGCCTACATCGACTACAATCCGCTCACTCAGCAGTGGGAAGAGACCAGTTGGTCGCAAATGTCACTACTGGTGGCCCGTTGGCAGGCTGCATTACGACGGGAAAAGCTGCAACCGGGTGACAGAATCGCCATCATGCTGAGAAACTGCCGTGAATGGGTGATGTTCGATATGGCGGCGCAGGGTCTCGGTCTGGTGACGGTACCCATCTACACCAATGATCGTCCCGAAAACATCGGTTACATCCTGCAAGATGCAGGTGTGCGGCTGCTCTTACTGGAGAACCATGAGCAATGGCAGTCACTACAGCAGATTCGCAACCAACTGGCCGGACTGAGCCGCATAGTCACCTTAGAAACCGTCGATCCCATGGGTCTGCAGCCCCGTTTGGCCTCGATAGATGACTGGCTCCCGGATGAATACGATCGGGAGTTTCACCTGCATGAAGTCAATCCCCAGGCATTGGCCTCGATTGTCTATACCTCAGGTACCACAGGCCGTTCCAAAGGCGTTATGCTCAGCCACTTCAATATACTTTGGAATATTGCAGGCGGGTTGCGGCTGATCCCCATCTACCCGGAAGACAAGCTCCTGTCGTTTTTACCGCTCTCCCATACCCTGGAACGCACGATTGGTTATTACATGCCGATCGTGACGGGCGCCACGGTCGCCTTTGCCCGATCCATCCCTCAACTGGCGGAAGATCTGCTCATCATCAAGCCAACCATCCTGATTGCAGTACCGCGCATCTTTGAGAGGGTATACAGCAAGATTCAGGAAAAACTGGAAAACGATTCAAGCGTCGCAAGAAAGTTATTCAACGCCGCTGTCAACACCGGTTGGCAACATTTTGAAATTCAACAGGGTCGCCATCGCTGGTCTTTGAAACAGCTGGCATGGCCACTCTTGAACAAGCTCGTGGGAAGTAAGATTCAGCAAAAACTGGGGGGACAGCTCAGATTCGCCGTCTCCGGTGGTGCACCACTCACACCCGATATTGCCAAGATCTTCATAGGCTTGGGCGTTCCGATTCTGCAAGGGTACGGCCTGACCGAGACCAGCCCAATCATCTCAGCCAATCCGATCGCAGACAATCTTCCAGCCAGCGTCGGCGTTCCTGTACCTGAACTCGAAGTGAAAGTCAGCCAGGATGATGAATTGCTCTGCCGGAGCCCCAGTGTAATGCTCGGCTATTGGAACAATCCCAAGGCTACGGCTGAGGTCATCGATGAAGAGGGATGGTTACACACAGGAGACAAGGTCAGAATCGAAGACAACCATATCTTCATTACCGGCCGGATCAAAGAGATCATCGTCCTGGCAAACGGAGAAAAGATACCTCCCGCCGACATGGAATTATGTATCGCTCTCGACAACCTCTTCGAACAGGTGCTTGTCGTGGGAGAGGGTCGTCCCTACCTCACTGCCTTGATGACCCTCAATCCAGAGGCCTGCGATCAGCTGGGAATTGATCCCAATGACACCAGTGAAGAGTTTGAGGCCAGTATGCTCCGTCGAATCTCAGGGCACCTTGACAGCTTCCCAGGCTATGCTCAGATTCGTCGGATTGCTGTGGTGAAGGAAACCTGGTCGATAGAGAATGGCCTCATTACACCGACCATGAAGCTCCGACGCAACCGTATCCTCGAACGATATGCAGAGAAAGTGAATTCACTCTATGAGGGTCACTGAACCCATAGCACCCATCACAGCAGTGCCCGTGATGTCATTCGAAAGCGCCCAGTTCCCGGGCTGCTGTCTCGCTGGTCATCCTGATGCCATGGGTCTCACACTGTTTCTCTCGAAAGCGTTCAATCAGCACAATCTCTTCGATCGATGATTGATTGACAGACTCTGCAAACTCGATTCCCATCAGGTAGCGGCCTTTCTCCCCGGGGTGACACCAGACGATCTTTCCGGTGGTCTGACAAGGTGTGTCGGAAAATGGAATACAGATATTGATATCGGTGCCGGGTTGTATCCATCCTTCACCTCTCAAACAAAGCCCTCCTCTCCCTGCATTATGCAGGCAGACCTGATGTTCACCAATCATGTTACCGGACGTAAATTTTATTGGTATGTCGGTAGGATAACGGGTGTACTTTCTTGGTTGCATTCGAACACCTCCATGAAACATTACGGTAGTCCCAAAGAATTGATACCCCCAACATCACAAAATGGATGCGTTTCTAATTGACTGCAAATGCAATGGGGTATCAGCAGCCATAATGCCCGAGAAAAAGCTGAACAAAATTAATGGAGTTCACAAATGTGGTATTTAATCACCGCGCTGTATGAACTCAATCAATGCGCTCGAGAAACACGTAGCGAATTTGCTTCCCACACAAAAATTCCATTTTTATTAGAGTTAATCTCAGTATAGACTCTAACAGTTTGAATAATCTATCTGTGTTTGTGGCTTTGCTGCATCACAAGGTGTGGATACTGCATATTTTCCCGGCAGGCACTGAGATTTCGATAGATTCGAAATTAGCAAGTGCAGATTCTTATTTATTGAGTTTTAAATAATGAGTTAACTAATAACCCCATATAAAATCACAAGTACAGTTGACTAGTCATTGATTTATCATACTAATTTCTTTGTTGGGATCTCTAATTGGTGCTAAACCGGTTTATTCAAGACTGATATCTAGGATTCGGAACGTCTAATACTCTGCCAATTCATGGAAAAAATCGATTGAAATGTTGAACGGTATATTAATAGCTTTTCTTTTAACCTTTGTGATTGGCATCTCCATTGCCGTAGTCATCATGGTTGTCCTGCGGGAAGTCACCAGCCACATCTACGAGGGCAGTACCCGCAGTATGCCGATACAGGGATTTCGGAGTCACCTCAGGCGTTTCAGTGAGGAAGATGAATCGGGTGGAAGAAAAGCCTCACGACACACGCATTATCATGCTTGATTGAAACCTTGTGAATCACCCGAGTTGCGACATTCTGGATGGAAGTTGCTAGAAAACGTGGTTTATATCCTGAATAATCAGGGTGGACAACCCTCGTTAGCAGCATGTGGAATGCTTCACTCCAACACAAAACTCATGTATTATCCGCGTTCCGCGAAAAAGGGCAGCTTTCAGAGAATAGATCTGAAACTGCCGATGGACGGATTCTTTGGGTCGTTAGCTCAGTCGGTAGAGCATCTGACTTTTAATCAGGTGGTCGTAGGTTCGATTCCTACACGACCCACCATAATTAAAGCTTTTATAACAATATGTTATAGAAATAAATTCAACCTTTTTATTATTAGTACCTTTAACCTGTCAATATATCACCTGTAACTAAGCTTCCGAGCTATAACCTCAGCTCTGTGAGCCCCCTCCTGACCTGCCATAATCCTGTAGTCAACTGCACCTACAGGGCCTATCCCAAACCCAAATTCACGCCTACTGCTGAAAAGTGTGGCCACATAGTTGCTCTGGTAGAGTGTGTGTATGTCTTATTCAGTCTCCAGTGTTACTCATTTAATTTGAAGCCAGACCGGTCTTGATGACGGGATAAGGAAGAGGATGTTGCAGAGCTGATACGCGAGCTGGTATGACGATAGCGACGCCAAGCCAACCATGCGAGTCCGAGATAGACGACGGTTCCGAGATACGCAGGAATGTTGAAGATCAGTGTCTCATTCGGCTTCGGTGGGCGATTGTGCCCGAAAAAACCGAGCAACCCGACAAGGAGCAGTACCACCATCCCGGCAGACAGGAGCAACCATCCCACAATCAAGCCAGTTCGCTTGAGTCCGGAATGCCTCGACTGAAGTGGCATACCTGCCAAGGAAATGAACGTGGCGAATCCGGCGCCCAGGTTGGTCAACGTAATCGTGATGAGGAGGACGTATAACGCCGTCGTCTGATGCTTGCGCTTCGTCAGGAATACGCGCAGTGGAACGTTCGCGCCCCAGGCTTCGAGCGCTTCGCCCGCATGTTGGATCACATAATAGTCATCCGCATCCCTGGCGGCTTTCTTGAGTGACGCCTCAGCTGCTGCTGACAGTGCGGTTTGCGAACCTGATGCCTCGGCGAAGTGTCGTAACAGGTGGCGCCTGAATTCTTTCGCGAGACTGTTATCTGCCGCGTAGCGGATGACAGCCCCATCGATGCGATCCCGGGTCACTAAATCGACGAGGGGTGTATAGAGCCCATACTCATAGGGATGTCGCTCCAGCGCTGCCGACAGCTGTTCTTCCCGGGTCCTGTGATCCTCACGCGTGTTTGCCAGTAGCATGGCAGCGACTACCAGCGTCTCCGAGCCAGCACCTGTCTCGAGCACTCTTGCGGCAATGTTTGCAATCTCCCTTGGCACGCCACGCTCTGCGAACTGATTGAGCAATCGATAGCCCGCCCGGATTCGCGCTTTCTCGTCCCCGGACGATTCAAATTCTCGCAATACATCCGGCAACACGGCGGCCGATTGCTGGCCATAGAGCACCGCATAGATCGCCTGGCGTTTGTCAGGCCAGTGGTGCCGCTCCGCGACTTGATTGAGTCGTGCATACTGCTCCGGCGTTAACTCGCCGCGTTCGATGACTGCGGCAAGTTTTGCAAGCGGCAAGTCGATGTATTGCCCCCCAGTCAATGCGATCCAGGCGAATACCACGTGATCGGGGTAAGGGGGTTCATGCAATTTACCTAGCACCTCTGTCGCTCGACTCCCAAGGAATCCTGAACGTTCCCGCAGTTCCGGTGTAGGCGTGATGATTTCTGCAGCGAGAGATTTCGACAAAGTAGTTGCAAGATCCATAGCGAGTGGTTGGCTTACCAGCGTCACAAGCGCTTCCATCCGTGTCGTCATGTACTTGTCGTTTGTCGCAACATGAACGAGCGAATCGATCACTGTTGATGGCAATGGTCGCGATTGGCCCAACCGCGCGAGCATCATCGCAGCATCACGTCGCATGTTTGAATACTTGCCGCTGAACAAAGCGACTCTTATCGCCTCCAGCGCACGTTCGAAACGGCTATTGTCAGGCGGTGTTAAAGCCAGTGCCTCCAGTATCGCCCGACTGTTTTTCGATATTGAACCCTGCACGGCCCGTTCAAGTGTAGTGAAGGCCTCCTCTGGCATTGGCGTCGATGACACCGTCAGTAGCTCGGCGATCAGGGGTTGGTGCGTAAAATGGATGGCTCTGTCCCTGACGAGCCATTTCGCGATCAAGATCCTTGATTGTTCACTCAGTCCACGCTCACCGGCGAGGGTCTGCAGGATACGTGCAACCCTATCCCCGATGTAGCGCTCATTGGACATGATCACCCGAACGATACGATCGGTGTGTTCGACGGATAATGGGTCAGTCGTAAGCCGATTTGTCAGAGTCGAGATCAAAGCGTATCTTTCTGTGTAATGAGTGGCAGCCTCGAGGCGCAATACCAGCGACTCATCAGATTCTACAGCCGTCGCCGAAGCATTGACCAACATCATCAACAGGACCAGACTCAGCAAAGCAAATCTGTCTGCTAGCCTGGGTGTATTAAGCCTAAACATACAGGGCATCAATCACGTGGGCACAATATGCAATTACTATCGCTATCTTTTTACTTCAGACCCAGGTTTCTTCTAGTTTAGATGACGATTAACTAACCGTTCAGATCGATCGAAAAAACTATCGTTTCCAAGTGTCTTCCTATCCGTTCTTGTTGCTTGAACTCTTGGTCTCCCTAATCTTGAACTGACTTCGAGTATGCCTACCAAAATCCAGTCAGAGACTGGAGTTTCTCCAGGACATAGAATTGGATCTGGGTCAATACTCGACAAAAAGGTACGCACAATGGTCCAACGACAATACCAGACATGCTTGACTCTACCGGCTTAAACAGGATTCACTCAAGCAAAGCCTATAAGCCTTCAACAACCAGATTTTGCCCACTGGGTAAGACGTAAATCCACCCTGCCATGAATATCCGGTTTTCTCTGAAACTGGGCATCCGTCTGTAGTATCGCTGCACTACACCTGTCGCTTTAGTCCGATTCGAGAGCCTGCGCTTCATATGCTGAACAATCCGCAACGCAGCAAAAGAATTTATTTCCTAATCCGATAGTAATTATTTATACTGACGATTCTGTCAGATTATTTATGCTGTTTTACTGGCAGAGCCATCCATTCATCTAATATTTTTTTATTTCATACCAAGGAGCTATTTCATGTGGCGTTCAAAACTAACCCAATTGATAGGTGTCTGTTCAGTTTTTGCAACCGCATCAGTCTACGCGTGGCAAGATGTTGATTCAGATGAGGCATTTGTTTGTGCCACGACGGATCTTAACTGCTACATCCTCGACGTGAGAACTGACAGTGAATGGATTTGGGTGGGGCACCCCGGTGAAAACAGGAACGGCACCGACGGTACTGCGCTCGATAAACCAGTAAGAAAGGTAATCAACGTTTCCTACTTGATCGAATTTGGAACTCAATTGGTACAGAACCCGCTCTTCATCAGCGAAGTTGACAAGGCCTTCGGGGTAACTATTGGTGATGATGATGATGATGATGGTAACAATACCGGCATTACCAGGAATGATGTGACCTTGATCACCATGTGTCGCAGTGGCAGTCGTTCCCAGGCCGCCGCCACCGCCCTTGAGGCCGCCGGTTACACCAAGGTGTTTAACATGATCAATGGCTTCGAAGGCGAGAGGGACGACTTCGGATATCGCACCAAGAATGGCTGGAAAGTCGAGGGATATCCATATAATGACAGCTCATTGGGCGCCTACAGCCCGCCTTCAGATGATTAAAATTCTGAATTCCTTAGATATGGCTAATACCACTATGGCTATTGGCTGAACTGATCCCTACGGACGACCTGGATATGGGGCGTCCGTAGGGCTAGCTGCGGTTGCCCGAAGATTGTGGGGTCATGTTTTGGTTAATGCATTACCACCACCACGATCTCAATGACCATCAAAAGCCATCTCACTTAAACTCTGTAGGGTCTCTCCCACTGCCTGAGCACCTTGAGGTTACGCGAACGCAGATAGTCAGATGTCCTCATTTGATCACGTAACACAGCCCCTGCAAGGCTATTATTGACAGTCTTGCTGCTTAGCAGAATGAAATATCGGGCAAAGGGACAACCCAACTGGCGATGGTAATCGTGGATGGCATAGGCCAGTTTTGCAACAAACAGCTTCACCTGATAGTGACTCAGGCATTTCACCAGGGAAGTTGCAGACCGACCTGGCCCTGGGGTTTCATCCGCAAACGCAATCAATATGCTCATTCGACACCATGATCCGATGTTCTGGGCCAGCCAGAACTGCCCTGCCCCCATCCAGAAAAAATCGCCGCAGTTTGAAGATTGACTGTTTTCTGATCTTATCCGTCACCGCCCTACATTTCCTCGAGTCGAACGATCTATTCACAGAAAAAGATATGGGTTGCGAATAATGAGAACTCCGTCAGTTATTTTCGTGCGGCAATCGATATTAATGTAAATCGTGAGTGTGCGTACGGGTGCCGAGTTAAAGGAGTACTAGGCTATCTGTGCCGCAGGAGGAACATCCCCGTTTTCATTGGCAAATAGCCATTGAAAACAATACAACAAGAAACCAAACCACGCTCTCTGGGTTCCGTTGGTACGTACGATTGGGAATATCTTGTTCGACAGAACCATCCATTCATTTACTGTTTATCGACCTGGGAGAAGTGTCATGTGGCGTTCAAGAATAGCTCAATTGACAGGTGTCTGTTCAATTCTCGCAACCACCTCTGTCTATGCGTGGACAAATGTTACTTCGGAAGAGGCATTTCAGTGTGCCACAGAACAAGATGACTGCTATATCCTCGATGTGAGAACTCCTGATGAATGGCGTTGGGTGGGACACCCCGGCACAAACAAGGCCGGCGTCGGTGAAGAGCTCGAAGATAAGGTTGCGAACATTTCCTGGTTGGTCCAATGGCGGAACGAACTGGTCAAGAACTGGTTCTTCCTCAGAGACGTGGAGACAGCCTTCGGTATACCTGGGGATGATGATGAACTGACCTTGATCACCATGTGTCGCAGCGGCAGTCGCTCCAAAGCCGCCGCTGATGCCCTTGAGGCTGCCGGCTATACCAAGGTGTTCAACATGACCCACGGCTTCGAAGGCGCCAGGGACGCATCCGGTTATCGTACCGTAAATGGCTGGAAAGTTGAGGGATTTCCATATGTTGACAACGCAGTGGGAGCCTACTGATAAGTCTTTGATTTCCCACTAACCGAACAATTTCACCGAGCTTCACATGGGTCTTGACTATTTCGAGCCCCGCAAGCACCTGTGATACGGGGTGTTTGCGCGGGACTCGGTTGTGGCTAGTCCGTAACCAAAGTTTTGCAGGACCAACATGTGTGACTGGTGGACCGGCTTAACCCTCGTGGGTCGATCAGAGAGAGCAGTTGAACGCGTAGTGTGACGAAAAGTGGGGGTTCTCTTTCCAATTCTTGCTGTTTGCGAGCCTAATTGTTTAAGACGATACTTGGCTGGCCCGTCTTGCATAGACTTAATAATTAGGTAACTAAGAAGCTCCGCCAGTCCAGTTTTTTATGGAATTGGCCAACCTAACCGTCGTTACCGGCCGAGCTGCTTCCAGGCCTTCTCACTAAAGGCTTGTGCCTCCTCGGGACCACCCGCCTCTGCAGCCATCTTCTCAATCGCAGTGCGGAGGCGATCGCCCTCGAGTGAATTTCCCAGCGATTCCAGAATATCATCGCAACACATCGGCGCAAGGGGGCCTAGATATTCAGTCAGCAACTCCGAGAGAACCGCTTTTGCCACTTCAAAATCCGGTCTCGATGCAGGGGTTGCCTTGGAACCTTTGCTTGTCTCTACAGGTACATTGACTTTACCCGACTCCAACATGTCCATGAGAACAGGAGTCGGAGGCAGGCTCGATGAGCGGTGAGAGATGGCAACATCATCAATCCGCACCGTCGCCGAGTGCATCTCTAGCAACATGGGAATGACACCCGCACCATGCTTGGGTCCGGAGAACATGGTGATGATTTCACCGCCTTTGGTCGATATGACGATAATCCTGTTCTTATCTGTGCGGATGAACAGGGTGGCGCTTCGCATCTCGGCCAACGAATCGTGTACCATGCGGGTCAATTCCGCGGAAGTGATCTCTTCACCCATCACCCTACCTCAGTAGCTAGTTAGTTGCGGCGAAAAGCGGCAGATGCCACCGCTCCCTGGCTTCTCGGACAAGATTGAAGATGCCATAGCTCGAGAGCACCTGATTTCAGCCAAGTTTGGATAGACCAGTCGCCTTGCCGGAGCCGTTTCTGTGTTGGAACAATCATGCAGTGACTTGAGCACTCCAGAAATTGCTGTCTATTATCGAATTGGCCGGCAACCTGAATGGGTTGCCGGCAAAGATGGTACTGCTTAATCGCATCTATTTTCGAATCTTCTTCATTGCGAAGACAAGGCTGCGTTGAACCAGCTGCATGGCATGTCCCAACTCACCAATTTCGCTACCGTCTCGTTCCATATGAATGTTTTTATTCAGCTTGCCCTTGCTGAGCGCTACGGCGATATCAGTGATCTGGTCGACCGGCTGAACAATCTGACGTTTTACTATATTACTTACCGTCAAAAAGATCACGGTGAATATTGCGGTCAAGACGCCCAACCCGATGAGACCGCGCTTCAAGACCAATGCATTAACATCTTCCATCGGCACACCAACCACAATGGCGCCTACCACGCCACCCACCTTGTAACGGTAACCTTCACTGATTCCGTATTTAGCCTTAATCGCCTCCGGCGCAGCATTGGGTTCCCCGTGACATCGCAGACAACCCTTCTTCGCCCGACTCGGTCGCGATGACACCAGATAGTCTTGGTTGTTTATGCTTCCCACCTCAATGATTCGATCCAGGGTATCGTCGCTGCGAAAGCGTCCTATGACCTCCCATTCAAACTGGTCAGGCTTGTTTTTGGGATTGAGTGGGTTGTCCGATGCCACTTTGATGTAGTACTCAGGCCGCATTTCTCGGAAGTGTTTTGCCACGCGTGAGGTCGTAACCGTCGAGGATATCGCCGGCGAATGAAATAAATTAGCCTCCATAAGATCACTGCGCACGTCCACGGCGATGTATTTGCGAACGGCGGTCACCATATCCACGAGCAGGGAAAGCTCCTTGTCGGCACCGGCGCGCACCTGAAAATAGGTCACCGCATAAATGGAGGGAATGCTGATAACCACGCTTATTACATAAAGCACCAAGATAGCCTTGCTGAACTTCTTGAGCAGACTGTTGGGGTACTTGCGTTGTGGGGAATCTGGGCTATAGGATGCATCTTTTTTCCAGGGCAATCGCATCGTGGCTCTCTCCGTGTTTAGAACTTTTGATGGGTAGAATCGTGTAATAACTGTGCGAAATCCGGCAGGCAACTGACAAATCGAGCCTCGCTAACTAGATTTCGGCGTATCTGGAAGAAACTTTATACCTGTTTTTCTATTCGCCAGACGAGTCCATCACCGAGAGGACCCTGGTGTTGAACTCAACAACACCGTCTGGGGGCTCGATGCCGCAACCAGCGTTTTCAACTTCGTTTTCTTTCTTTCGGCATGTTACCGACAAATCAAGCCGGCGGTGAAATTACAAACAGGACATATTTCAGTTCAGTGGACACCCGATCCTTGTATGAGGATATTCAGGTAATACATGGCTGGCTAAGTTAGCCACGAAAAAAGCCTAGAAAGAATAATAAGTTCCCGTATCTCAGGCTAGATTGATGCTCAGAATGGTCTTTTAAAATACTTGCAGAGATTTCTGGAAAACATGAGATGTCTTGATCTGTTGGTACCCAGCATGCTCATAAAAATCATGCGCACGATCACGGATCAGGTTGCTTCGGACACGTATCACTCACACATTCCGAGATCTAGCCCATTCTTCAACCTTCGCTAAAAGTTGTGTTCCAATCCCCTTCCCGCGGCGTTCCTCTAAAACAACCATTCCTCCGATTTCGGCGAATCCATCACTCTCTACACGGTAAGTTATGCACGCATGAATCCAACCAATGGGCATATCAAAATTATTAGTAGCCACTCGAACGAAATGTTCCTCTCGATTCAGGAAATGAGACAACCTCTCAACGATTTCTGTAGATGAAGATGAATAACCGAGCTGGCCGCACAAAACAGCGAGCGCACCTTCATCACCAGTATGCACTTTCCGGAAAAAAACCTGGGTTTTCATGGTCATTTTGCTGCCTAGCCTAACCTTGCGCTCAGCTGTAATTTACAAACAGCCAGCGCGTAAAATGGAGGAATGAACACCAAACCCAGCAGACGATGATGCATCAGGGCAACGACCTGCCATAATTGGGTGCTCATCTTTGCGATCAACGTATGGTATCAACTAATTATATTGATGCAGATCGGCACCACCTCAGAGGATATAATACCCAGTCACGCGTCACTATTTTCTGCAGCCCAAGATGAATGAACAACAAGCCTATATCTTCGAGGTCTCCGAGAACAATTTCGGTTCCACCGTTGTCCTGAACTCCCACAAGATCCCGGTAATCGTGGAGTTCATGGGCGTCTGGTCAGAACCCTGCATTCGCTTGGAGGACTCTCTGGTGGCCCTCGCCCGGGAGTTTGCCGGTCAGTTCATCTTCGCCAAGGTCGACATCGATGAACAAAAGGCGCTGCGTGAGGAGTACGGCATTCAAAACCTACCCACCCTGAAGGTCTTCAAGGACGGTGAGGTGGTGCGTACCGAGGAAGGCCTGCTGAATGACGATGAGCTGGGCGCCTTGCTGAAATCCTACGGGATCTATAGGGAATCCGACGAAATGCGTGAGCAGGCCCGTCAGCAACACATGGCCGGCGACACCATGAGCGCGATCAACCTGTTGACCGAGGCGATCAAAAAAGATCCTAGAAATACCCGTGTGGCCATGGATATGGTGCAGGTGATGCTGGATATAGGAGAATTGGAGTCGGCGCAGAGTCTATTCGACAGACTGCCCGCGAATGACAAACACAGCACCACCGGCCGATCACTGAGTGGACAACTGACATTCCGAACACTGGCAGGCAAAACCGCAGGTAGGGAACGGCTCCTTACGCGGGTGACGGAGAATCCGGAAGATCATGACGCCCGATTCGACCTGGCTGTGTGCCTGGTGACGGAACACGATTATGCGCAGGCCATGGAGCAACTGTTTTCCATATTGGACATGGCGCCTGACTACAAGGAAGGCGCGGCAAAGGAGATGATCATCAATCTCAGCAACATGCTGGCACCCAATGATCCCGAACTGGCCCAGGAGTTTCGTCGACGACTGAGCAATGCGCTCAGCTAGGTGCTGCTGGCTGTCTCCAGAGATTGATCCAATGACAACCATTCTTCAGGCAAACAACCTGATAAAAAACTATCCCGATGTCACAGCCGTGGATGGAATCGGTTTCAAAGTGGAGGCCGGCAGTTGTTACGGCCTGCTTGGTCCCAATGGCGCCGGTAAAACCACAACGATGGAAATCCTGGAAGGCATTATACAACCCGATACAGGTGAGGTGCTCTATCAGGGCCGGATGGTGGATGAAAATTTCAGGCATGAAATCGGTATCCAGTTTCAAACGACCTCCTTACAGGACTTCCAGACGGTCGAAGAAGCATTACAGATGTTTTCCGCGTTCTACCAGACGTCGGTGGATCTGGATGAGCTCGTCGAGCTCTGCCACCTGCGGGAATTCATCAAGCGCGATACGCGTAAATTGTCCGG
>JASJBU010000153.1 GCA_030066355.1 Gammaproteobacteria bacterium
TAAAGACGGGATAAACCGTTTGATTTCAGAACAACGGCCTTGGAGTTACCCCAATACTCAACTTACTGATCTCGCCACCTACACGAAGATCCAGGTCCCTGAGACGCCTTACATACTGGCGGCCTTAAATCCGGAGGAAAGGGGTGATGGTTATCTGGTGAGATCACCTTGGTACCTGTCTTCCCTGGTGGCGATAGCCATGTTAGTCCTCTTGACGGTTGTGCTCGGCTATCGCACTCAGTCCTATAATCTCGTGTTAAAGGCCAAGGTCGACGCCTCGAAACGTCATACTCGAGAGCTGTACAGACAAAACAGGCTCCTCGAAACCGAAATAGAAAAGCGCCAGGAATATGAAGAAAAACTTGCCCATCAGGCCAATTATGACCCACTGACAGGATTGCCAAACCGGAATCTTGCCATGGACCGACTAAGCCAGGCCTTGGCGCTGGTGGCGCGGCAGAAACACAAAGTCGTCGGCATGTTCATCGATCTCGATCGTTTTAAAAACGTCAACGACTCATTGGGTCATGATGCCGGTGATCTGCTGTTAAAACAGGCCGCAAAACGCTTACAGGAATCTATCCGCACCTCCGATACCGCCGCCAGGCTGGGAGGAGATGAGTTCATGGTCCTCTTGCCAGATGTCCAAAAGGCCGGTGCTGCTGAGGTAGTCGCCCACAAGATCATGCAGGCATTCTCCCATCCCTTCAATATTCACGGTCAGGAATTCAACATCTCAGCCAGTATTGGGGTTGCCGTCGGACCGGACAATGGGTCGGATGCAAATACGCTGATGAAGAGCGCTGATCTAGCCCTCTATAAGGCCAAAGAGGCTGGACGTGAGACCTATCGTTTCTATACCAACGAAATGAATCGCCACGCCAAGAAACGCCAGGCCATCGAGACACAACTCATCCGCGCCGTGGAAAAAAACGAATTCCACCTTCTGTTTCAGCCGATGATCAGCCTGTCCGACAATCGCATCATCGGTACCGAGGCACTCATTCGCTGGTCCAATCCTAACCTTGGAGAGGTCTCGCCTGCAGATTTCATCCCTCAGGCAGAGGAGTCCGGTCTGATTCTCGAAATCGGTGAATGGGTCATGCAACAGGCCATTGCAACCATCGCCGGCCTGGGACCGAGTGCGGCGAATCTGCGCCTTGCTATCAACATCTCCTGCCGACAACTCCTCAAACCGGAGCATTTCCTCAACATCCTGGAACGTTCATTACAAGCTCACGACTTTCCAGCGAATCGATTGGAACTCGAAATTACCGAACGATTGCTTCTGGAAGATCGAAAAGAGACCCTGACACTTCTGCATAGCCTCACTGAGATGGGTGTTCGCCTGGCGGTAGATGACTTTGGTACGGGATACTCCTCGCTCAGTTATTTGAAGAAATTCCCTCTCGATGTCCTGAAGATCGATCAGTCATTCGTACGCGATGTTCTGGTCGATAGAAACGACGCCAACCTGACCAAGGCGATTATCGCCATTGCCCATGAACTGGACATGGAAGCCGTAGGCGAAGGTGTCGAAACCAAAGAACAGGCGATCTTTTTGAATGAGGCAACCTGTAATATCGCCCAAGGCTACCTGTTTGGCCGACCGTCTGATGCCGCAACCCTACTGGGGCTACTCCAGCAGAATTCCGGAAAGATCCAGATCATCCCCAAGCTCGTTTAAATCCGCCTATCAGGTATCGGTCTCTCCAGCTCATATTGATGTGAACGGTTTTTTTCTTCTCCACTTCTGGTTTATTTAGAATATATTCCCATAACGCGACCTTGATTCCGTGGATGGGCAGGAATTCATTATGCTTGAAGCCGTAAAAAATACACAATTTGGTCTATTCATGATAGCGCTGATCCTGATCCCGCCACCCTCCGTTGCGGCAGCTGAGGCTACCCTTGGCATCAAGGCGGTTCTGTTCTATCCAGCATTCTGTGCAGAATGTCCAGCTGTCATCGACGATTTTCTGTTACCCCTCTCCGCCCGTGTCGGTGACCGACTGGCGCTGTTTCCGGTAGACATCACTGAACCGCCCGGTGATCAGATCTTCGCACAGGCCCTGCGGCAAGTGGGCGGCAGACCTGATGCCGGTGCGAGGCCGGCCTTGTTGACAGGCGACACTCTGTTGCATGGCAAGACGGAAATCATCCAGGGCCTACCGCCTTTGTTGGAGACGGAACCGCATGCCGCAATGACCCGCTGGCCCGATCTGCCCGGGCTGCAAATACTCATGCTGGGCGAGGCGGGCGCCGGTCCCGGGGAGGCGGACGCTGCCCCTGATAGGATCGCAACCACACTCGCCTGGAGCGTGATGATCGGCATGCTGTTCTCCCTGGGCTATGCCGCTTCACGCCTCAGCAAGACCGGGCGCGGTCTGCTGGATCTTCCCCGTTTGCGTTCCTGGAGTCTGCCTTTGTTCGCGAGCATCGGGCTGGGTATCGGTGTCTACTTGTCCTTCGAGACCCTGACCAACAGCCAGATCATGTGTGGGCCGATCGGTGACTGCATGAGTGTCCAACGAAGCCCTTATGCCAAACTGTTCGGTATCCCCATGGCCATGTGGGGAGTGGTCTACTATCTGGGTATTCTGTCGCTATGGCTTTTCCAGAGTCATCTCATGGGTGCCAGGAAACCGCGGATCACACTCGGGCTGATCGCCTTCAGTCTCTTCGGGGTGGCCTTTTCAGTCTACCTGACCGGCCTCGAGTTGTTTGTCATCCATGCCGTGTGCATCTGGTGTCTGACCTCCGCAGTACTGGCCAGCCTGATTCTGCTGACGGCGATCCTCAAGACATGCGGACCTGCCGCCTGCGCCGTCGACGAATAGCGCTCAAACCTCATTCAGCGGTGACAGGTGGCAGGCCACATTGGCGATCTCCATGCTGTGGCTCGCCTGGGGGTTCGCCAGTGAGGGGCCCTGCGTGAGTACCGCCACACCGCTTTCAAAACCCTCACCTCGCAACCACTGACAGCAAAAGGGGCCCCAGTCCGGGTACTCTTGCTCCACCAACACTGGGTTGACCCCGTAGGAAAACTGCAGGGCCTGACAGGTGGTCTCCTCGGTACTGAATGCAGTGATCCAGCTGTCGAGACGATATCGGGCGATATTTCGCGCGCTCGAACCTGAACGGGTCGGCACCAGCACGGCGATCGGCCGAAGATTGGTCACCGCCTGTTGTACGCAGTGGGCGATGAGATCGACGGTGGCATTGGCCTCATCCCTGCGCATACGCTGCTCCTTTACCGCCAATTCACGACTGGGTTCGGTATCCGCAGAGATCTGCGCCAGCATTTCAACCGCCTCCAGTGGATAGCGGCCCATGGCCGACTCCGCAGAGAGCATCACCGCATCCGTACCATCGAGGATGGCATTGGCCACATCTGTCGCCTCGGCACGGGTGGGTCGGCGGTGCGCCGTCATCGATTCCAGCATCTGGGTAGCCGTGATCACCGGCTTGCCCAGCCGATTGGCCTTGCTCATCAACTGCTTCTGCACCACTGCCATGCGTGAGATGGGAATCTCCACCCCCAGGTCCCCGCGAGCGACCATCAAACCGTCGGCCTTCTCGAGTATTTCATCGAGATTCTGCAGGGCGTCATGACGTTCTATCTTGGCGATAATGAAGGGCTGCCGGCCCAATGCAGTGGCAGCGGAGCGCAGATCCTCAATGTCCCGGGCACCGGCCACGAATGACTGGCTCACCGCATCGACGCCATGTGCCAGGGCAAATTCAAGACAGCTCCGGTCATGCTCGGTAAAAGCGCTGAAGCCAAGGTCGATACCCGGCAGATTCAATCCCTTGCGCGATAGCAGCTCCCCGCCGGCCCGCACCTCACACACCACCTCATTTTTCAGAATCTGCACCGCCTTGAGCGAGATCAGACCGTCGTTCAGAAAGAGTTTGTCTTCGGTCTTGACGATCTGCGGTAACTCGCGGAGGCTGACGGAGACCCGTTGCTGATCCCCCAAGATCTCATCCGTGGTCAGGACCATCCTATCGCCGATCTGCAGTTCGACCGGCTCGTCGGTCAACTCACCGATGCGCATTTTTGGTCCGGGCAGATCGGCCATGATGGCCAGACGCCGGCCCGTATTCTCTGCTGCTTGGCGAAGCTTCGCAATATTCCGCTCGTGGGTCGCGAAATCACCATGGGAAAAATTCAGGCGCGCGATATCCATACCGGCCCGCAACAGGGCCTCCAGGGTTTCGATGGAGTCAGAGGCCGGTCCAATAGTGCAGACGATCTTGGTCTTGTTCGCTCGCAGTTTCACTGCTGTACTCCCAGGTTGAGAAAGACTTCGATTCTAAATCGACAAGATGAAGAGAATATTTACCGGGCGCTATCCCTGCCTGGTTTCAGAGTTCCGTGCTGGGTAGCGGACGCACGGTATTCGGCAGGTGTGCGTTGACAACATCGATGAAGGCTCCCAGGGCCCTACGCCGCGGAAAACTCTGGCGAAACACCAGGGACACCTGACGATAGGCATTCGGCAGTTCCAGCTTGCGGGCGATGACACCGCTGTCGGTCATCCAGGCGCCGCGTACCGCCAGGGCCGGTACCAGAGTACAGCCGAATCCTGCACCGACCAGCTGCAGCAGAGTCTCCAGACTTGCCGCCCTGAGGTCCCCCATCTCCCCCTGCAGGGGTCTGTCGGTCAGACCAAACACCTCCATAGCCTGACGGGCCAGACAATGTCCATCTGCAAGCAACAGCAGGTCCAGGTCGGCCAAATCTTTCTGGGTGATCTCATCCTGGTAATACAGCGGGTGTTTCTGGGGATGAGCCAACCAGAACGGTTCATCGAACAGCGGGACTTGTATGAGGTCGGGTTCATTGAGCGGAGTGGCGATGATCACCGCATCCAGTTCATGTCCGCGCAGGCGTTTCAGTAGGGATTCGGTGACCTCCTCAAACAGCACCAGTTTGAGTTTTGGGTAGTGGTGTTTGAGCGGCACCAGGATCAGCGGCATCAGATAGGGGCTTAAGGTTGGCAGGGCACCGATGCGTAATGGACCCGCCAGCGGATCACTGTAGGCCCTGGCGACTTGCTCGATGGCATCCGCCTGTTCCAAAAGCTGGCGGGCAAGGCCAATGATCTCCTCACCAATCGGCGTGATCTCGACCGAGCGTTTGGTACGTTCGAAGATCACAACCCCCAGCTCCTCTTCCAGCTTCTTGATCTGCCCGCTGAGAGTCGGTTGACTGACGAAGCATCGTTCTGCCGCCCGCCCGAAATGCTGCGTCTCCGCGACCGCAATGACATACTTAAGGTCCCTAAGATTCATGATCCGACATTATAGGCAATTCCAATGGATCGAATACATTCAAATGATATTGCGTATCAAATAACGACCTTCTCTGAAGATTCTGCAGGAAGCTCAGGCCGGGCCGGCATCCATGACGCAACGCATCGTGGCACAAGCCCCATCGGCTATACTAGTGAACAGGAAATATGATCAGGTTACTGAGTAAGCAGTAAGACTCGACAGGCCATGCAGTCCAATGGCTAGCTGACCAAAGATCGATCATCCAGGACCTCGCGATGGCTTGCCGATGTGTGGGAGATGGAATCCATGTATGGCAAGCGGCAAACGAACACTCAGCCATTAGCGGCCGACCGGTCGCAGTTTGGCTCTCCCATTGTGCAAACTCGCATCCCGTTGGCGCCTGCCCCGGGAGCGACCAACAAGCCCAAGTCGGGAACCCTTGCGATTTCCGGCCGGCGGCACAATGGGCCACTGGCTGATGATTCTGTCAATTCCTATTGCCATCAAAAAATCCATACGGGCTGAGGCACGGCAGTAGTTAGGCAATGAATTCGCCACCGATTTGTTTATCACACAGGGAGAATTCAGGATGAGACTCCAGAATATCACAACAGCCATACTGATCAGCTGCTGTTTGCTGATCACGGCTTGCGCCAGCACGCCAACCACTGATATCAAAACCTATGAGGCCAGTATTTTCAGTGGGTCTGCGGACGCGACCTTGGGCATCATCAAGTTCGATATCCGTCAATTCGAACCGATGGGAACCGGTCAAGCGGTTGCCGGTCAGTTCGGCCTGCTAGGGGCCTTGGTATGGGCCTCGGCCAAGGATGCGGAGAACGCAGCCAACTATACCGTCAATCAAAGAGATACTCAGTTTTACCGCCAAACACTCAGCCTGCTGGAACAAAGGCTGAGTGACAGCCGGCGCTTTCGTTACACCGATGTTGTGCCGAATACCAGGGACGATGTGGAACTGAGCAGGCATATCCGGAATATACGGCTGCATGGCAGCGACGCCCCGGAACCAGAGGAAACCACTGCATTCTGTGCACGGCACCAACTGGATCTTGCATTCTATGGCGATCACTACGGCGGTATCCATGACATGGATAACAGTCTCGTCATGAGCAGCAATTGGCGCATCTATGATCCCCGGGGGATAGAAGTCGTCTCTGTCTTCACGCGCAGCGTGAATGATCAGATATCGGCGAAAACCGTGAGTGAAGGGACTCGCAATGCAGCGCTCATCGCGCTCTTCGAGGAAAATATGCAGAAATTTTTCCAGGTCTTGCAGCAAGGCAAGCCTTAGTCAACCTCTGGGCCAGTGGATGCACCGATCTCATGATCGGCCTCCTCGGCAACCGTTAACGTCATCCCGGAGCGGTAAGGCCCCAGGATGACACAGGATAACGATGCTGAACTTGACGATTTAGAGATCCGGGTTGTCTTTTTCGAAACCGTGATAGATCTCGTGATCCAGTACTCTCGAACCCCTGCGCGCCTGAGAACTGCTACCGATACCAGGGATGGTCGCTACCGCATGGCCGGATAAGCCGGAATAGAGATCGGGATTGTCGCTCTCGAAACCCTGATAGACTGGGTTATGCGAGGTACCGCGAGAGCGCATGACACGCCTACCACTTCCGATACCCGGCTGCTCTGCCATGCGGGTCATCGAATAACCGCTGTGAGTCTCGAGATCGGGATTGCCTTTGGCAAAACCGTGATAGATCTCAGCGTCGCTGGCCGCATTCAAGCTTCCTGTAATAATCATCAGGGCAATCGGGGTCAATATTTTTTTCATCATGGATTCCTCTGGTTAATCAGTTTGCGAAAGAAGTCGTTAGCAACGCGTTGTTACAGGTCTATACGCAGGCACTGCAGGCATCGGATGCAAAAATTCGCCAACTTTTTTTCGTCGACCATGCAAGCCAACAAACGATCACTGATAGACGATTTGGTGAAATTCAACTCGCTGGTTATGATGGATACTTATTCCTTCAAGGGTGAAAGGTCCAACCCATCACTCCACACTTGGATGATTTCGTCATGCCTCAACCCGCGGTGACCCTCACCAACCTCAGTCGGAGTTATCGAGAGGGGTATCGTGACCACCGGGTGCTCGACCACGCCGAGTTGCGGATAGAACGGGGAGAGAGTGTGGCACTGCTTGGCCGCAGCGGTTCAGGTAAATCCACCCTGCTCAACCTGATTGCCGGCATTGACCGACCCGATAAAGGTGAGATTCGCATTGACGGGGAGTCGATCACCCGACTCGAAGAACCCGCCCTCACCCTGTTACGTCGTCGTCGGATCGGCTTTGTCTATCAGTTCTTCAATCTGATCCCGACCTTGACCACCCGGGAGAACATCGCTCTACCCCTGGAGCTGAATCACTGCGCCAAGGCTATGATGACGGATAAGGTGCAACAGATGCTCGAGGCCGTCGATCTCAGCCGGCGGGGCGATGCCTACCCAGAGCAGCTTTCCGGTGGCGAACAACAGCGGGTGGCCATCGCCCGCGCCCTGGTGCACCGCCCTGCCCTGCTGCTGGCGGATGAGCCCACCGGTAATCTGGATCAGGCCGCCGGGAAAAATGTCCTGGGACTGATGACCACCCTGGCCCGAGAGGAGCAGAGCAGCCTGCTGCTGGTCACCCACAGTCTCGCCGTGGCCCGTTATGCAGACCGGATACTGACCCTGGAGGAGGGCCGACTCAGCGAATCCGGCATGGAAGCAGCCTGGTGAACCGCCTGCTGTTGCGCAGCGCGCTGCGCCACATGCAACGGCACCCCTGGCAGACCTGGCTGTCAGTCCTCGGCATCGCCCTTGGGGTTGCCGTCATCGTCGCTGTCGACCTGGCCAATCAGAGCGCCCGCCAGGCCTTCCTGCTCTCCGCCGAAAGCCTGACCGGCAAAGCGACCCATCAGATCACCGGCGGTCCGACCGGTATCCCCGAAGAGCTGTATCGTGAACTGCGGGTCGAGAAACGGCTGCGACAGACTGCACCTATCGTCGAAGGGCTGGTGAGGCTGGATGGCGAGACCCTGCAGCTGATTGGCATCGATCCTCTCGCCGAAGCAGACTTCCGCAATCACAATGAGGGCCTGAATGACCAAGCGGCCAGGCAGTTCCTCCTCAAACCGGCCAGCGTCCTGCTGTCCAGTATCACCGCCAGGCGTCTCGGACTCGAGCCAGGACAGGACCTGGGCGTGACCATCGCCGGACGTCAAGTCGACCTGCACGTCATCGCATTGCTCGAGGGAGACAATCCGGCGGTCCTCGAGGGGCTGTTGTTGGCCGACATCAGCACCGCTCAGGAACTGCTCGACAGTCCGGGGCGGCTCGACCGGATCGATTTGATCCTGCGCCCGGATCAGGTACATGACCTGACCGCCGCCCTGCCCGCCGGCCTGAATCTGGAAATACCGGAATCCCGCAGCCGGGTCATGCTGGAAATGATCGATGCCTTTCAGATCAACCTGGCGGCCATGAGCCTGCTCGCCATGTTGGTTGGCGCTTTTCTGATCTACAACACCATGACATTTTCGGTGTTGCGCCGCCGCCGGCTGCTGGCGACCTTGCGTGTACTCGGAGTCACCCGCGGGGAGCTGTTCCGCGTGTTGTTGCTGGAAGCGATCCTGATGGGCCTGTTCGGCACCGCTCTGGGCCTGCTTCTGGGTCTGCTGATCGCCGAATATCTGGTGCAATTGGTCACCCGGACCATCAATGATCTGTACTTTGTGCTCACGGTCACCCAATTGATCGTCCAGCCGTTGACCCTGCTCAAGGGATGTCTGGTGGGGTTGGGCGTCACTCTGCTGGCGGCGCTGGCGCCGGCTATCGAAGCCGCAGGGACACTCCCGATCAGCGCCCTGCGCCGTTCCAGGCTGGAACAGCGGGTGCGCCGTGGGCTGCCCTGGGTAGGTTTGTTGGGCCTGGCGGCCCTGATTGGCGGCGGGTTGTGGCTCAGCACCTCTGGCAACAGCCTACTGGGAGGCTTCAGCGGGCTGTTTCTGATCATTGCCGGTTACAGTCTCCTGGTACCCTTGGGTGTCGCCCTGTTGAGCCGCCTGAGTGAACGATCCGGCAAGCGTGGTAGTCTGCTGCTGCGTTTCGCCCTGCGTGGGATCGGTGCCAATCTGAGCCGTACCGGACTTTCTGTGGCCTCCCTCAGCGTGGCAGTCGCCGCCACCCTGGGGGTGAGTATCATGATCGTCAGCTTCCGTTCCACCGTAGCTGACTGGCTGGCCTATACCCTGACCAGTGACATCTATGTCTCGGCGATCTCCAGCCGGGCGAGCAGCTCAGATACCACACTGCTGCCGGAGACCCGGGGTCTGATCCAGTCATTGCCTGAGGTTGCCGAGACCAGCACCGGCCGACGGGTGACGATCCGCGGTCCTCAGGGTCCTGTCGACCTGCTGGTGCTGGATTTTGCCTCCAACACTCAGCAGGGCTTCAGATTCTTGGAGCCGCCTCTGCCTGAACTCTGGACCGGTTATCAGCGTGGCGACCAAGTGCTGATCTCCGAGCCCTACGCCTATCGGTACGGCTTGGGCACTGGTGACCGGCTGACCCTCGACACCCTGCAAGGCTCTCTCAACCTGACCATCGGCGGGGTGTTTTACGATTATGGTTCGGACCGAGGCCTGATCAGCCTGTCCGCCAGCGCCTACGCCCGCTACTGGGGTGATACCGGCTATGCATCGGTCGGTGTCATCCTACAACCAGGCATCGAGCCGTCCGCTGCCATGGCCGCCATCCGCAAGGCCCTCACCGCATCGGATCAACAACTGCACTTTCGCTCCAACCGTGAGCTGCGCGACTACTCCATGGCCATCTTCGACCGCACCTTTGCGATCACCCAGGTGCTGCGCCTGCTGGCGATCGGGGTCGCCTTCATCGGTGTGTTGAGCGCCCTGATGGCACTCCAGCTCGAGCGCAGCCGGGAACAGGCCCTGCTGCGTGCCACCGGTGTCACCCCGGGCCAGCTTATCCGGCTCACCCTGTTGCAGACCGGTCTGGTGGGATGCTATGCAGGACTTTTCGCCCTGCCCCTCGGCTGGCTCATGTCGGAGGTGCTCATCGAGGTTATCAATCGTCGTGCGTTCGGCTGGAGTATCACCAGCCAACTGCCCCTCGACGCAGTCTTCGAGGCCCTTCTGCTGGCGGTGTTTGCCGCTCTGCTCGCCGGGCTCTATCCGGCCTGGCGTATGGGCCGGGTCTCCCCTGCCCTGGCCCTGCGTGAGGAGTAATCGGATGTACCGCTTGGCCTGGCTTTTATTGCTGCTGCTCAGTGCTTGCGACACGTCCGATACCGAACCGGAGTCGTGGCAGGTCGCCGAGGCCCTGGGCGGAGTTGACGATGCGGGTTTCGCGCGGGCGACCGCACCGAGGGTGTTTCATTTTCCCCGGGATCACGGACCTCACCCCGCCTTTCGCAACGAGTGGTGGTATCTGACAGGGCATCTGCAGACACCGGACGGTCGGGCCTACGGCTATCAAGTCACCCTGTTTCGCATCGCAATGCAGGCCGACCCGATCATCAGTCCTTCCGCCTGGCGCAGTAACCAGATCTGGATGGGACATGCCGCCCTCAGCGACCTGCAAGCGGAGAGGCATGTCGCTTTCGAACGCTTCGCCCGCCAGGGGGCCGGACTGGCCGGCGGCCAAAGCGCCCCCCTCAGAATCTGGCTGGAGGATTGGCAACTGCAGCTGGATGCAGAAGCGCGCTGGCAGCTCCGGATAGCGACCGAAGCCTTTAACCTTGATCTCGAGCTGATCGCGGAAAGCCCGATCATCCTCCAGGGGGACCAGGGCCTGAGCCAGAAAAGTGACGCGGCGGGCAATGCCTCCTATTACTATTCAATACCTCGCCTGGCGTCACAGGGCACCCTGCGTCAAGCTGGTGAGGCTATGCAGGTAGCAGGTCTGAGTTGGCTCGATCGGGAGTGGAGCACCAGTGCTTTGGGTCCAGAACAAGCGGGCTGGGACTGGTTCTCCCTGCATCTGCAGGACGGTCGAAATCTGATGTACTACCAACTCAGGCAGAAGGACGGTTCTATCGATCCACTGAGTGCCGGCTCAGTCAGCAATCGGGCGGGGATGCAGCAAATCTTGAATGCTGAACGGATCCAGCTGACCCCGCTCGCATACTGGGAGTCAGACGGCAAACACTATCCTGTCGAATGGCGGATGAAGCTGCGGGATGAGCCCCAACCCTGGCGCATCAAGGCCTTGTTTACCGATCAGGAAATGCGGCTCAGTGTGCGTTACTGGGAGGGTGCGATCGAGGTCAGGGAAGAATCTTCTAAGCGTTTGCTCGGGAAAGGTTATCTCGAGATGACCGGCTATGAATGATGTGATGCGCGTCACCCTGCCCTCCAGAACCCACGCCGTCTTCACCACTCTAACCTGCGAATCCATACCCGGCCCGGAGAATAAAAGCCATGACCTGCAAACACGCCCTGCTACTGAGTTTTTCACTGCTCCTTCCCATCGGTCTGTCAGCCTCCGATCTAGCCAAGGAAAAACGCTGGGAGGCCCAGATCATCGATGCCTTGTTGGACGGAGAGGCCATCCATCTGCATGACGGCAGAGGTGAATTCCTGGCCATCGAGACCCCAGCCGCCGATGCACGGACGGAGCAGGTCGCGATCATCATGCATGGGACCGGTGTGCACCCGGACTGGCCCACCGTGGTGCAGCCCTTGCGGGTCGAGCTGACCCAATCCGGGTGGCACACCCTGTCGATCCAGATGCCGGTATTGCACAACGAGGCGGAGCACAAGGACTACCTCAAGATCTACGACTGGGTGCCGGGGCGGATCAACGCCGCCATCCGCCACGCCCGGCAAACAGGCGCCAAACGGGTGGTTCTCATCGGCCATAGTCAGGGCTCCACCATGACCGCCTATGCGCTCGCCAATGGCAGCGCTGCAGCCGATGGCTTCATCGCCATCGGCATGGGCCCGGGCTTTGCCGACAGTCCGATGGACAACCTGAAACATCTGGGCATGATCCAAATTCCTGTACTCGACCTGTACGGCAGCGAGGATCTCCAGGCGGTTCTCGCCAGCGCCGTCAAGCGTCAATCAGCTGCCCGAAAATCGAACCCCCGCTACCGCCAACAACAGATTCCTGGCGCCGACCACTTCTTCGACGGTGAAGAAGAGCTGCTTCTGGAAACGGTCAACACCTGGCTGGCACGGCATGTAAACCCCTGATTCACACCCTCTGAGATACCAGGCTAACAAACCGTTGTCGGCCGCTCCCAGACCACTGGAAAAAGCCTAGACCTGACACGTCCGATCCACAGCTGTCCTGGATGGCACCGACCAGACCCTAAAAAAGAAACGCCCCCTGGGGTAGGGGGCTAAAGGAGGAAGGGGGGTAGTCACCCCCGTTGGGAAGTCAATTCAACTCAGGTTTTTTCGTTGGCTCTTCTCTACCTGTGCTGTTGGTTAAATCTTTTCGCGCACTTGATCCAGATTTCTGGAAACCGTCTTCATGACCTTGAAAAAGTCATTGTGGAAATCCTGCTGCATGATTTCCGCACATTCGCTACAGACGCGATAGGGGCTTCCATGTAGTGCAGGCTTTCTCATCAACTCCTTGCCGCATCCCAGACAGTACGTGTTACTCATCTCGTTCATGGCTCCGTGACTCTGTTGCGCCAAACCTTCTCTCGCAAAAGTCCTCAGCATCTCTCAGGCTCTGATAGGGACCGTATTCCTTATGCCGAGTCTCTACATACCATCCGTCACCCATGAAACACACGAAATGCTCTATTTGGCCCACGCCCGGGTACGAACCGTAGAGTTCATGCCTGAACTGAGTTGGGTTAGTATGGGAACAGCGGCTAATCATATCGGCGTTGATCCTGCAAACCCCCTCGACTTGCTAAGTAGTGTAATCAGTAAATGTTTCTCCCACACTTCTGAAATACATCAAACTGTTTCAGAGTGTTTCGTTCCAAATGACCGGTTACAAATCGAAATAATTCCGATTACTTTAATTCAACCCAGTCAATGGGATAGGCCCGCACAGGTATCCAAGGTGCTCCTGCGCAAAACAACTTGATGAGGGTATGATGCGTACACTGCGTGCAATTTAGCTTCATCTCTTCTACTCATTCTGATCTGGCTGATAACAACGATAATTTCACCAGTTTTTCCAATACCTGCTATCCTCCCATCGACTATGCGGCACCGGGCATCGGCATCATTTCGACGCGCCTCGGCGAAGGAGCAGCCTGCACACAGACCTCGATGGCCGCTCCCCATGTCTGCGGTATCCTGCAGTTCAAGGCAGTGCCCAATGCCGACGGCGTTGCCATCGATGACCCGGATGGGACAGCTGATCCGAGCGCTCACCACTGATCCGTCTTGGGAGAAACCTCAGCCTCAGATCCCCAGAACCTAGTTACAGGGCTGCACCATCCGCAAATCCGACACTGGCCGTCCATCGAATACATCCTCCGCAATCAGTCAAAGAAGATTTAGATTCTTTACTTTTCCCCCTTTCAAACACACCCCTGACGCTTGATTGAACATCAAACACAAACATAACATCTTGAATATTCTGAAAATATTATAGTAACAGCCACTGGCCTAGCTGCCTTGGCGACATTTCGTCTGAACAGCCGGAGTCTCGAGAGGCTTGACGCAAAAAATATTTGGGATTAATTTCCCAAGCATAATTTTCCTATTTTCCACAGCCTTCAGCACCACCCATGTTTACTTCACATAAGGTTCGTACCATGCTTCTGACAACCAATCAGACCCTGATCACTGGCCTGACGGCTATCACGGCTTGTGCCTTTCTGCTAGTCGGACTCAGCAGCTGTGGAGGGGGTGGAGGCAGCAGTGATACCGCCGCAGACAGCAACGAATCTCCGAAAGCAATCGCCAACGGGACGTACATCGGAACGGTAGGCATCGCTGTTCAGTTCAGCAGTGCCGGTTCCGATGATCCGGACGGCAGCATCGAGGCCTATACCTGGGACTTCGGAGACGGTACGAGCAGCAACCAGGCCAATCCAAGTCATACCTATTCGTCAGCTGCCAGTTATTCCGTGACCCTGCAGGTGACAGACAACGACGGGGCCACCGATAGCGATACGGCGATCGCAGATATCACCGACCCGCCCCCTGCCCCAGCCACTTCGATCAATTCCACCAGCCGGGATTCGTTGGGGCGAAACGGCAACCTGGTTGCTGAACCACCGATCGTGACGAATACGGACTACAGCATCCTTGCCATCAATGATCTGGGCATGCATTGCGGGGATTACGACACCCGCATCGCCAGTATCCTGCCCCCGTTTCAAGTCCTGCTCGCCCAGGTCATAGAGAAAGGCGCTTCCCCTGTGCTCAACCCGCCCGGGATCAGCCTGCGTTACGCCGCAGCTTCCAATCCCGAAGACCCGATCCTCAGTCAGGCCGACGTCTTCACCGGTCTTAAGGATGATGGCAGCACCTACAAGACCAATTTCTGGGACAGCCTCTTGAAAACGGCCTATGATCCCTTCTACCCGCCGATCGTCACCCCCCTCGCTTCGAGCACCACGACCGACATCGGCTTGCCGGTACCCAATGTGGAACATCTGTATATCGGGCCAGACGGGCAGGTCAACAGCGGTGACGAATCACTCACCGCAGTACAGCTCGCCATGCCCGGGCTGACCAATCCCTATATCATCAACGCCCCGCAACCGATCGATGAGCACTATGATCATAAGCCATTCTTCATCGATTTTCCCTTCGGCTATGTGGCAGAACAGGTGAACTGGTATGAAGGGGCGGGCATTCCGTTTTCCGCATTTGATGACTTCGGGAGAGAAAACCCCTATCCCCTGGTGCGGGTCGAGGCGCTCCTGAACCAATCGGTGGTCTCGACCATCGATACCGTGCTGCCCATCTCCGGCGAGGCGAGCTGTATCAACTGCCATGCGGATCCGGCCGATGTCCAGACCAGCCGGACCAGTGAACCCACCGACCGGCTGATCAATGCCGGTTTACCGGTGGCCACCAGTCTGGACGACCCGGATGACAATCTGCCCCAGACCGTTAGTGTGGAATATGCATCGGATATCAATGTGCTGAGGTTGCATGACCTCAAACACGGTGCCCGCTATGTAGATACGGCCAATCAACCCGTCCCATGTGACATTACACTCAACGGCGGCAATGGCGACAGCAATTGCCTGACCTACAAGGCCCTGATACAGGACACACCGGTCGTCTGCCAGGTCTGTCACTATACACCGGCCCTCGACCTGGCGCAGGTTGGCCCAATGGCGGGGGCACCCGGCAGCGAAGCCAATGGCCGCAATCAGCTGGCCCACCAGAGCAATTCCCGGGTAATGCACCACCATCATGGACAGTACACCAATCTGTTTCCTTCGATGCCGGCCCCCCAACAGAACGTCAGCGGCACCATCACCAATCAGGCAGAACGCCTCACGGTACTCGAAGAGACCTGTTACCAGTGCCATCCCGGCTCCACAACGGAATGTCTGCGTGGTGCCATGTTCAACGGTGGCATGCTGTGCAATGACTGCCACGGAGACATGCTGCAGGTCGGCGCCGACTTTTCCGCCGGCGTCTCACCGAGCAATCCGGGCGCCTTCATCCTCGGCGGTGATTTCTACGATCCGCATGACCCGCAACCCCGAGTGCCGTGGGCCAACGAACCCGGCTGTGGCTCATGCCATACCGGCGATGCCAGTACCAATCTGGTGGGAACCGCCAATACCATCGTCAACACGGTGGACAGTTATGGGAATCTCGATGGGATTCGCCTGCGTCAGGCCTATCTGAGCGGGGATGCCAAGGCCACCCCCATCGTCCCCACGAATAAGCGGTTTGCAGAACCCGCGGTGGCCGCTTCCTTCAATGGCTTCGCCAACCCGGGGGCGGGTAACCCGAAGCTCTACCGGGTGAGTACCGGACATGGCGGGGTGTTCTGTGAAGGTTGCCATGGCGCGACCCATGCGGAGTGGCCGAACGCCAACCCCAACGCCAATGACAATGTCACCGCCAAACAGCTCCAAGGACACAGCGGGACCCTGGTGGAGTGCAGCGTCTGTCACGGCTCGGCCATGGACCAGCAGAACACCTTGGACGGCCCGCACGGCATGCACCCGGTCGGCGGCCACACGGATTTCGCCAGGGGTGGGCATGAGACCCTGGCCGAGCTGAATAACGGCGCCGACTGCAGGGTCTGTCATGGTCCCGGTACACGAGAGGACAACCAGGGCACGGTGCTGTCCCTGGCCAAGGCCGAGCGCACCCTGCAGACAGAGGACAACCGTAGCATCCTGGTGAGCCCGGGCACGCCGATTGGTTGTGCACTATGTCATTGATCGTTACACCGGAGCAGCCAGCACGCAGGATATCGTGACATCAGGTTTTCCCGGAAAGCCCACGAGCTGGTTTGTGGTCATGGGCCTGTGGGAAACTTTCTTCGAGGACACCCCGTTTCGCTCTGCGAGTCGGTTCACCGTTGCAGAAATTATGCTTAAATGTTGAATTCATCAATATCCGATCGTTTTTGGTATGCATCAAATCATCCAGTTTTTCGAACATCTCGGCGCCAACTACCGGATCTATACCCCGGAACAATTCGCCGATCTGTTTTCCGCCCGGCGTCACCCTGAATATATTCATGAGCACCGTGCGACCCTGAACAACGAACGGGTGCGGTTTTTCGCCACCCTATTCGCCGTATTGATGCCGCTCTGGCTGATCATCGATTTTCTGGTGCTGCCCCCGGCGCTGTTCATGCAACTTGCCGTCATCCGGCTAGTTTCGACCCTGGTCTTTCTCTACCAGGCCTGGCCGGGCAAACGCGTGCACAGCCTAGCCGCCAGCAGAATCAGTCTGGGCATCTTCCTGTTCAATCTACCGGTGACCTTCCTGACCTCCAGCTACTTCCTGGCCGGTGCTCAGCTCGATAACAGTGGGCTGCTACTTGCCAAACTCTACACACTATTGCCCTATATGTCGGTTGCGGGCCTCGGCGTCTTTCCGCTGACCGTCTACGAGTGTCTGACTTATGCAGTACCTCTTTCCATCGTTGCCATCGGGGGCTGGAGCCTGCTCGGCACGACCGGACTGGAGCAATTGCTGCCTTCCGTCTGGCTGCTGTTCGTCTTGGTGAGCATAGTGCTGTTCTCTGCCACCATCCAACTCCAATACATGATCTCCCTGGTCAGCAGGCCGTCCTACGACCCGCTCACCGGCGCCTTGTCACGCAGGTCGGGGCTGGATGCGTTGGTTCGAGAATTCCAGATGACCCTGATGCACAACGACAACTTCTCCATCGCCCTGCTCGACCTGGATAATGTGGACTCCATTATCGCCGAATACGACTACCCCACATACGACCATGCGGTTTTACAGGCAGCTGAGGTGCTGCAGGAGGAGCTGCGGCACAACGACATCCTGGTTCGCTGGGGAGAGAAGGCCTTTCTGTTGATCTTGCCGAATACAGATAGCCAGGGGGTACGGATCACGCTGGAGCGGATTCGAACAAAGGGCATTGGCACATTACCAGACGGCAAACCGGTCACCGTCAGTATCGGTATTGCCGAGCGGATGATCGACAAAGTGGAGGACTGGCACGACCTTGTCGAACTGGTGGACCAACGCCGTGACCAGGCCAAATTGACCGGGAAGGATCGTACCGTATTCTTCGATGAGAGGCATGTTCCGGCCTGACAGACTTGACCTGATTTCTGAGAATGAGGATATGCCCCATCACACCGAATCCCGTCTGCTGGTATGATGGCTGACTTTACCGATATCCGAGAATCTCACCACTATGTTCGGTCTGTTTGAAAAAAAAGCCCTTCTGGAAACTGCCTCGGCCGACTGGCTGTTCGAGGCCTTTGCCTGGTCACTGGAGAATTTCGACGCAAACCTCTTCTACCACCACACCCAATTGATCCTACCGACCAATCAGTTTTTTCCGGGGCGGGTGGACAATGTGGATGGCATGGCCAACCTGATCTTCGATCGAGTCAAACAGTATGCCGGTGTCAGCCACTGGCCCACCAGGCTGGCCGATCAAAGTAGCTGTGCCATTCTGAATGCCCCCCAGGTCGAGATCAAGGGGGCATTACGCGGGCCGGATGGAATCCCTGATGAATCGGTTACCGAGGAGCGGCGTCTGCAGATTCCATACAATCCCCAGCAGATCAACAATCCGGAGGGCATGATCGCCAGCTTCGCCCATACCCTGTCTCACTATCTGGGACAAATGGCCCGCACACCGCCTCCCGGCGGCGTCGAGTACTGGCCGCATATCACGGAGCTGCTGGCGGTCTACCTGGGTTTCGGCCTGATGTTCGCCAACAGTGCGTTTACCTTTCGCGGCGGCTGCGGCAGCTGTTACAACCCCCATGCGAACCGCGACGCCTATCTATCAGAAAGAGAAGCAACCTATGCCTTGGCAATCTTCGCCGTCTTGAAGGACGTTCCCAACGCTTCCGTGACCGGCCATCTGAAAAGCCATCTGCGCGGGTTCTACAAAAAGGCCGTCAAAGAAATCATCCATCGCCGCCAGGATCTGGAGCATCTGGGCAAGCTCAGTGATCAACAGCAAACTCCCGGTGCGTCATTGGCAAGCTCTGTATCCAGTAGACAATAACTCCATGCAGCCCGGGCGACTGCCTATTGACCTGTCTCAGCGAAGCCAACAGCGCGCACCTGCCTGATACGCGCGATGACTTGCTCGAACAAGCCGATATAGCCGCTCCCGAGCATACGCGTGTAGAGCCAGGTCGGGATCATCAACGGCGGTTGCAGCATGCTGAAATAGTGAATCCCCACAAGGTCCTCCGACTGCCGCTCGAACAACCAATAGCCTCGGTTTATCATTGGGGCATTTTTATAGGCGGCTATGACCCGTCCGTCCTCCGCATCCAGTTGCTCCCAACACTGCCGGTAATGCGCCTGTTCATTGATGATCTCCACCCGATTGGTAAAACGTGATGAGAACGGTGAGAAGGCGGCATGGAAATGGATACCGGTCAGCAGCTCTTCATTCGCATCCGCTATCACACGAATCGATTGGTATCCCGGGATAAAGCTCGGATGGGACTCAAGATCATTCATCACCAGCGTGGCATTGGAAAAATCCAGCTCAACCACCTTGCTGGCAGCGATGTAAAAGACATGATCAGACTGCCGGATGTAGTACTCATCAAAATATGGGCTTGGGAGCCGATCAGCCGTCTCGAATGTGAACAAAGGCTCAATCTTTGCACAGAGTCCGGCATGGCAGCTGGTTGAAAACACCAAGGGCAACAGGCCGAGAGGGAGATAGCTAAGGAACCTGCTCGAGTTCCTGTTCATAGTTGCCGATAAAATGGTCTGTCACCAGATAAAGTGCCAGACAGAAGATACTCAGGAATATCAATCCATAGACCCAGCCAAGCCCAATCGCGATCTCGAATAACTGATGAAATATTTCGGGTTTGAACCAGCTCAATCCAGCCATTACCGCTGAGCTGAGGCCCGCTACCACACTGGCGTATTTATAGATCTGGTTGCGTTCCGTCTTGATGAAGAAGACCAACAGGGCGCCGAGGATCAACATCAGGACCGCGAACCAGAAGATCGGAGGTGTGGAGAAATCACCGATATGGGAGTACCAGGAGGCGTATATCTTGGTCGGCAGCCAGAAACTGGTGATGATCAGCAGCCAGATCACCAGATGTTTGGTTGCAGGAAACACATGATTTTTTACGATCAACAACAAAAATATCTGAGAGACGAAGAAACTGATGATCAAGGCCGCCAGAAAATTAAGCAGGGATTCGAACTTGTAGAGCCAGGACGACTCCGCGAACCAATGAGTAAACGAGTCGAAACCCTGGGTATGCGTACCGCTGAAGCCATACTCCCGCAACATAGCCAGGTACACATCCGGGTCGTCTGCCAACGCCGATTGGCAGGTCCCCCATCCCTTCAAACAGGCATAACCCTGAGCCAGCTCCGCGGATGCCTGTTCTGTCATCAGTGCAAAGGCATAGGGAGGCAGGCTGTGATCCTTGTCGGCCGCATCATTGATCGTGACCAGCACGGAGAATGATAACGCCATATAAATCATAAGCTTGCGCAATTTCAGCAACTGCTTCCTTGGTTTCTCCTCAAGCTGAGCCGTGGGCTCGCCGAGCAAGCGAATGTAGCGGTGCTTGAGGGCAAGATATAACACGCCGATGCTGACAAATGGCAGGATGGCGACATAAAAAAGGTAGTAGTTGGGGATGCCGCTCAGGTAATACTCACCGAGCTGAAACTCTCCATGATCCCCAGCCAGATAGACCAGCAGGCAATACAGCATGGCGAGCCCACTCAAGAAACCTGAAAGGGAATAGTAGATGATTCTTCCATCTTTCATGGTAGTGGATCCTTGCGGTTTTTATTGTCATGGAACAGTGGTTGGGAACAGAGCCCAAGGCCATCTTGAATGAAACTCATTTGCAAACAAGATTACTTCCTAGCCACAAGTATAGATGTGAGGATGAAAAAGAGAATTCAGGCTTGAAAAGAATATCAGCAGGGCAGGGGTTGGATACCCGCATCAGTCGAGAGATGGGCCGTCCGTATACAGGCGCTCGTGCCAGTGACACCGCTCAGGCCTATAGGGATAGGCTGCTGGTCCTCAACCCCTCAGCCGCAGACCGGCGCCCGGCCTTTCATCGAAAGCACCACGGTCCTGACGGGCAAATCCATTTGCCCCATGAGAACCACGGCTGATGAAGATCAGTTTTCACACGTCTGTGAGAGATCCCATAGCGCCGGGGAGTGGTAGAGCCTCGCAAGCTGCAATTCACGTTCGATTTCCATCTCTCTCGGCAGGTGATCACCGAAACGAGTGAACAGCTCTTCCTGATCATTGGTTTCGAGTCGTGCGGTTTCCCGGTCGATGTTCATGATCTGATAGAACTGATCCTTACCGAAATCGAGACCCTCCCAGGTGATGGCGTTGTAACCCGGGACCCAGCCAAGCGGGCTCTCGATGGCCTGGGCACAGCCATTGCACCGATCCACCACCCATTTCAGGACCCGCATGTTCTCGCCGAAACCCGGCCAGATGAAGCGCCCGTGCTCATCCTTGCGAAACCAATTCACGCGGAAGATCGCCGGCGGTGTTGCCACGTTCTTCCGCCCGATACGCAGCCAGTGTTTGATATAGTCCGCCATGTTGTAGCCACAGAAAGGCAACATCGCCATGGGATCGCGGCGCATCGCCGCCTGGCCGATGGAGGCCGCAGTGGCTTCGGAGCCCATGGTCGCGGCCATATACACGCCATGCTCCCAATTGTAACTTTGGAAGGCCAGGGGGAAATTGTGACTCACCCGGCCGCCGAACAGAAAGGCGCTGATTGGCACACCGGCGGGATTCTCCCATTCGGGGTCTATCGAAGGGCAGGCAGATGCGGGTGCGGTGAACCGGGAATTGGGATGCGCCGCCGGGGTGCCGACGCCTGGGTTCCAGTGATTGCCCTTCCAATCAATCAGATGCACCGGGGGCTCATCGCTGAGGCCTTCCCACCAAACGTCTCCGTCATCGGTGAGGGCGCAGTTGGTG
>JASJBU010000154.1 GCA_030066355.1 Gammaproteobacteria bacterium
CTGAAGCGTTCCGGCCATAGGCGATAGAAATCCTGCATCACGTCCTGTTTCAACAACTCGGTATGCAGCTTGGCAACTCCGTTCACCGCAAAGCTGCCGACAAAGGCGAGATTGGCCATACGCACATGCTTTTGTTCGCCTTCTTCGATAATCGATAGTCTGCTGATCTGCATGTCGATGCCGTACATACGGCGTCTGGCTTCGTCCATAAAACGGTCATTGATTTCATAGATGATCTGCAGGTGTCTGGGCAGCATCTCCTCGAGTAAAGAGAGTGGCCACCGCTCCAAGGCCTCGGGTAGCAGGGTATGGTTGGTATAGGCAAAGGTGTTGCGGGTTACAACCCAGGCAGTGTCCCAATCCAGGCAGTGTTCATCGATCAGTAATCGCATCAGCTCCGGTATGGCAAGGGCCGGATGGGTATCATTGAGTTGTGCGGCGAATTTGACGTGGAATTTATCCAGACCTTCACCTTGTTGCAGGAACAGTCGGAGCATATCCTGCAACGAACAACTGACGAAGAAATATTGCTGTTGCAGGCGTAACTGTTTGCCGGCTATCGGTTCATCATTCGGGTAGAGTATCTTGGTGATATTTTCCGAAACGACCTTTTTATCCACCGCGGCGTAGTAATCCCCGAGGTTGAACGCCTGGAAGTCGAAGGACTCCGGGGCTTCTGCTTTCCACAAACGTAGCAGATTGACCGTATTCACACCGTAACCGAGTATCGGGGTGTCATAGGCGATGCCATTCACGATCCGATCGGGAACCCAACGGACCCGGAAGCGGTTCTCTACATCGTCCATGAACTGTTCGGTATAACCGCCGAATCTGACATCGAAGGTCAGCTTGTGTCTGCGCAATTCCCAGGGATTTCCATGACGTAACCAGTTGTCAGTCTTCTCCACCTGCCAACCATCACGGATCTCCTGATCGAAGATACCGAACTCATAGCGAATGCCATAACCGATCGCGGGTATCTGCATGCTGGCAAGCGAATCCATATAGCAGGCCGCAAGGCGACCGAGACCCCCATTGCCCAAGCCGGGCTCCTGTTCCTGTTCCAATAATTGATCGAGATCCTGATTAAGCTCCTGCAGGGCTTGAGTCATTTCATCCCTGATGCCCAGATTCGTAATGTTGTTGCAGAGGTGGGGGCCCAGCAGATATTCGGCGGATAGATAACAGACCGTGCGGCTACCTTCTCTTTTATAAGTCTGTGCTGTGCTGATCCAACGGCGAACCAGGCGGTCCCGTACGGTGTGGGCGACTGCCAGATACCAATCGTTGATGGTGGCGACATCTGGATATCGGCCTTGTTCATAGAATAGATGATCAATGATGGCGCGTTTCAGTACATCGACCCCGAGACCGGTCCGGCTGTGGCTGTCGCTTTGTTGTTTTTTTCTGGTGTGGTTGTCGTTCATGCCCCCTTCCTCATATCAATTCACTCAAACCAGGTGATTACTGGCCACACGACTTTGCAAAACCGACTCGTGATAACGAGTTGATTGAGTGAAATATCATCTCATGTTCTAGATGAGACGGTCATCTTGAAATCGGTCGCTTAGCTGAACGTCGTCAACTGTTCGATTCGCCGATTTTCCCTTGTTCTGTAGCGCCTATTATACCTAGAAGCGAGGAACGGGTTGAGAGAATTATATTCAGTTGGTAGGTATTGTGGCCGACAACCAATCATTATTTGGGAATCAGGTGGGAATATGCGATCGCCAAGGCATCAAATTTGACTAGGGGGAAGCGTCGGTTCCAGTTTGCCGATTGGGTTCGATCAGGGACAAGAATTGCCGGGTGCAGGCCTCCCATGAATGCGCCTCGGCAAATTTACGGCAAGAGTCACGGTTCACATCCAACGCCTTCTGGGTTGCAATTTTCAGGTCCTCGTCGATCCAACCGTTGAGTCCGTTTTCGATGACATCCAACGGGCCCTCGACCGGATAGGCAGCGACCGGAACCCCCGAGGCCATGGCCTCCAACATCACCAGGCCGAAGGTATCCGTACGGCTGGGAAAGACCATGACATCCGCTGACGCCAAAAGTCTGGCTAGATCTCCGTTTTCCCGATAACCAAGGAAGAGAGCCTCCGGAAACTCCTCTTCCAAATCAATACGGGCGGGGCCATCACCGATCACTACCTTGGTACCCGGCAGATCGAGTGAGAGGAAATCCCGGATATTCTTTTCGATTGCGACTCGACCAAGGTATAGCATGACAGGCTGTTCCAAATCCAATACGGACGCCCCGTCAGGCCTGAAGTGATCGATGTCCACCCCCCTGGACCAAAATTCGAGGTTTTTAAAGCCCCTTGATTCCAGGGTTTGTTTCATGGATCCGGTCGCCACCATGGTATGCACGGCCTTACCATGAAAGCGTCGCACAAACGCGTAGGATAGGCTTAGGGGGATCGGGACACGCAGCCGCACATATTCCGGAAACCGGGTGTGATAGGTCGAGGTATAGGGGAAATTGTGTTTCAGAGAGTAACGACGCCCGGCCCAACCGATTGGTCCCTCGGTGGATATATGGATCGCATCGGGGTTGAACGCATCAAGCAGTTTCTTGGCTCTTCGATAGGGAGTGACCGACAGCGGTATGTCAGGATAGGTCGGCATCGGAAAGGTCTTGAAATGCTGGGGATTGATGCAGAGGATTTCATGCCCCCATTGTTCCAGGATGCCGATGGTGGTGTTCAGGGTGCGGACCACCCCATTAACTTGTGGAAACCACGCGTCCGTCAGAATCGCAATTCGCATTGGCTGTTTCACTATTGTCCAGTCGTTGTAAGGATTCATCGGCCCAGCGGATCAGGTGGAGGGAGCCGTCCGTCTCTTCCGCCAAGGCGGTGCAGCTCTCCACCCAATCGCCGCAATTTGCATAGGTGATCCCTTCGAAATCGGTGATCACCGCATGATGGATGTGGCCACAGATGACACCATCCATCTGGCGTTCGCGGGCCTCATGGATAACAGCCTGTTCGTAGTTCCCTATGTACTTCACCGCCTCCTTGACCTGATGCCTAAGGTAGGCCGAGAGGGACCAGTAGCCGAATCCCAGTTTTCGTCTGGCGAAGTTGAACCAACGATTCAGCCAGAGTAGCAGGTCATAGGCGCCGCTACCGAGGTGGGCGAGCCATTTGTTACTCATCACCACGCAATCGAATTCGTCCCCATGCATCACCAGATACTGGCGACCATCCCGGGCTTCGTGGATGACCTCCATGCAGACATCGATACCGGTAAAATGGAATTCCTGATACTCGCGAAATAGTTCGTCATGATTTCCGGGGATATACACGACACGCGTTCCCTGGCGCGCCATCTCCATGACCCGCCGAATGATTTCGTTGTTGATCGACGGCCAGTGCCAGCCGGTCTTCATCTTCCAGATATCGAAGATATCCCCGACCAGGTAGAGGGTCTTACATTCGATGTGTTTGAGAAAATCCAACAGATATTCAGTGCGAGCGGCCCTCAGACCGAGGTGGGTATCGGAGATAAATACCGATTCGTAGCTAAGCGTCGCCATGAAAAGTCCTCATACAGCCTTTTCGGGCGCACCTTATAAACCCTCTGTTGCAGTATGATGAGGACTCTATGATCAAATGATGACAAGATCGATATTAAGATTTAAAGGTAGTAGAAGAGAAGATATGGATACGAATAAACCGATAAATAACCGTGGACTGCGTCGTTTGATCAATGCGGCTCGCTGGTCGATGAAGGGTTTTCGGTCGACCTTCAAGCATGAAGAGGCCTTCCGCCAGGAGCTATTGTTGTTAGTGATTTTGGCGCCTATCGGCTATTGGCTGGGCGCCAACGGGGTGGAACGTGTACTGCTGATCGGTTCGCTCTTCATCGTGCTGATCGTGGAGCTGTTGAACACGGCGGTCGAGACAGTGGTCGATCGCATCGGTCCGGAACAGCACAAGCTGTCAGGTCGCGCTAAGGATCAGGGTTCCGCGGCAGTCTTCGTGGCCGTGGCCTTGGTTATCCTTGTCTGGTCGTTGATCCTGATAGACTGATTCTGCAGTAGGGTACCGTTTCCAGCTGTCGAGCGGCCGGGCATTCTCTGAGAGAATGAGATAAGATCATCAGACGATGCAAAATCTCGAGCCCAACATAAGAAATGCGGTGCGAGCGATCATCCAGCGCGATGGCGCCATTCTCATGCAGAAGAAATACTCGGATATCAAAGGCACCTGGTTTACCCTGCCTGGCGGCGGTCAGGATGTTCGTGAAACGCTGATCGAGGCCCTGCAACGAGAGTGTACAGAAGAGATCGGAGTTGAGGTTCGAGTCGGCGAACTGATCCACGTGGCGGATTTCTACAAACTTCGGGAGACCGATTTCCCTTCGACCCGCCACCTCGTCGAATTCCTATTCGCCTGTGAGGTACCGCCCGAATACCGGCCTATGAACGGTTCTCACCCGGACAAACATCAGGTTGACGTGGTCTGGTTACCGGTAGCTGAGGTCACCCAACATCGCCTGTTTCCGCCCGGCCTGGTTAAAGTCCTGACAGGGCTGCAGTCGGGCGAGAGCGGCTGTTATCTGGGTGTGCTGGACTGAACATGGCCTTTCCCAAGAGTATTCGTGAGAATCTCCGCTTCCTGATTGCCGAGGTCGGCGCTCAACTGGGTGTGCTGCAGAGCTACCTCGAGAGTCCGCTGGCCACATTGGGTAAACGAATCCTGGATCGGGAGGGCTACGCGGGTAACCTGAAACAGCGCATCCACAACAGCTGCCTGGATCTCCTTGCGAACGGTGCAGAAGGCGATGTGAATCAGCAGTTGATCCGTGCCGTGGAGATGATTGCCACCTATCTCGATCGGATGGCGGAACATGCCCGGGAGGTGGTCCAGGAGACCAGCTATCTGCAAGATGCTTCGCTTCTGGTGGAGGAGCGCTACGATCCGTTGTTGGATCCACTGCTGCAGGGCCTCGAATGGATCGAGTCGGCCTTTTGCGAGCAGGATAATCAAGAGGCGTTGAAGATCGGCGAGATAGAGCAGGAGCTGGACAGGGTCTACCGGGATCGGTTGAAGCGGTATACCAAGGCGCTGCGTCAACGCAAGCAGACTGAGGACCTGGTCTGCCTCATCTTCGTTGCTCATCATCTGGAGCAGATGGGTGATGAGATGCTGGACATCAGTGAGGCGATCATCTCCGCCAACATGGGGCAGCCTTTCAATACCAGCCGGTACAGCACCCTCAGCGCTTCGATGGCCAAACTGGGGGAGAAGAACATCGATGATCTGGGCTTCGAACTCATTGCCGAGACCCGTTCCGGCAGTGGGATTGCCGGTATCACCCTCTCGGAAAAGACAGGGGAAGGTTACGACGCTATCTACAAAGATGGGGAGAAGCGCAAGCTCAAGGAGGAACGCCAGGGAGTGGAGAACTGGCATGAGATCTTTCCCGGATTGGCGCCGAAGATTCTCTCCTACCATAAACGGGGTCAGTCAGCGGCCTTGCTTATCGAACATCTGGCGGGTTTGACCTTCGAACAGATCCTGTTGCATGAGCCGAACAAGCTGCTCAAGATAACCCTGCGTCATCTGACCGAGACACTGGCTTCGGTTTGGCAGGAGACCCGCTCCAAGAAGAAGGCCTCTGCCGACTATATGGGCCAGTTGAGCAAGCGATTGGATGACGTGTACGCCATCCATCCCGAATTTCAGCAGGCGGAGAGTCGGGTCGGTGATCTTGCAATGCCCTCGTTCGACCAACTCCTGGAACGGGCGGTGAGTTACGAGAAGAAGCTCGAGGCGCCGTTTTCCGTCTACATCCACGGCGACTTCAATGTGGACAACATCATTTACGATCCGGTGGAGAAACGCATCAGTTTTATCGATCTGCATCGTTCCCGATATATGGACTATGTGCAGGATGTTACGGTCTTCATGGTCTCGATCTATCGCTTACAGGTGTTGGACAAACAGGTGCGCGAGCGGATTCTGCGGCTCGCCGTGGAGTTTTGCGAGTTCGCCAGAAAGTTTGCCCGCAAGCAGAACGACCTGAGCTTCGAAATCAGGCTGACCCTGGGACTGGTGCGGTCATTCGCCACCTCGACCCGCTTCATCCTGGACAAATCCCTCTCCCGGGCCATGTTTCTGCGGGCCCGTTATCTGCTCGAACGGGTGCTTAAGGTCAATCCCAAGGACCCGGCGGGCTTTCAGGTTCCGATCAAGGAGATTTTCGTTGGCTAATCCGAAGATAGGTGTGGTGGGCATTCCTGGTAAATGGTCCACGGAGGCTTTAGCGGATGCGGTGCAGGCCGCGACTGGGTTTCGTTTGGTGGTCAATCTGGATCAGGTCATGGCCGATCTGGAAGGAGGACGCTTGCTGTTCCACGAGCATGACCTCTGTGAGCTGGATGCGGTCATCGTCAAGAAGATCAGCAAGGTCTACAGCCCCAACAGCCTGGACAGGTTGGAGATCCTGCGTATGTTGGAGGGTCGTGGTGTGCGGGTGTTCAGCAAGATCGGTTCGATCCTGCGGTTGATCGACCGGCTCAGCTGCACCATGACGCTGCACAACGCGGGTATCCCCATGCCGCCGACCCGGATCACCGAGAGCCCGGCGGCGGCCGCAGCGGCGCTGCATGAATTCGGCTCGGCCGTTTTCAAACCCCTCTACTCGACCAAGGCGCGGGGCATGGTAGTGATCGACGCCCATGATCCGCCCGACGAGATGGGTCGGCAGATCGATAACTTCCATGCCGACAATCCGATGATGTACATTCAGAAACGGCTGGATCTGCCCGGACAGGACCTGGGCATGGTGTTTCTTGGTGGCGAATACCTCGGCAGCTATGCCAGGGTGGGCGACAGCGATGCCTGGAACACCACCATCCACAGCGGCGGTCACTATGCGGGCTACGAGGCGGATGAGAAGTTGATCGAACTGGGCCACAAGGCGCAGGCCCTGTTCGATCTGGATTTCACCACGGTGGATGTGGCGGAGACCGAGCAGGGACCGGTGGTCTTCGAGGTCTCCGCTTTCGGCGGTTTTCGCGGCGCCAAAGAGGGTATGGGCATCGATGTGCCGGAGCGTTACGTGCAACATGTGCTGCGTATGGTGCAAGTGCAATGAGCGTCCCTGTGAATCCAATCAATGACCTAAACACGGCGGTGGAGCGGCTCACGGGAGGCGCGACCCTCTGTGATGAACTGTTGATCCTCGATTGCGAGGGCTGCCGGCTCGCCATACGTTCCAACTCGGAGCAATTGCTCAGCCACCTCCGCGACTATTTCTCACACCTGGTCTGCGAGCCCGCGAAACCTGACTTGCAGATCATCGCCATTGAGCGTGAGGTGGTGGAACCGGCCGATGAGTTCACCGACTGGAAACGGGAACCGGGCAAGTCCGGCCGCAAGGACGCCTATCGGGATATCCCTGGCGCACGGTTGGTCCGCAAGGTGCGCACCGGCATGCTGTTTTTGCAGAGCGAGACCCAAAGGATCGCCTCCGGCCCCTGTCTGGAGTACGATAATCAGGTCATCAATTTCATCAATGCCCAGTACATGAACTGGCTGCAGCAGCGCAGTTGGTTGATCTGTCACGCCTCCGGACTGGTGCGCAACGGGCTGACCCTTGGCATGGCGGGACTCTCCGGCGGGGGTAAATCGACCCTCATGCTGCAGCTGCTGGATTACCCCGATGTGAACTATCTGACCAATGACCGTCTGTTCATCCGCCGGGAAGGGGGTGAGGTGCAGGCCCGGGGTATTCCCAAGTTGCCACGTATCAATCCGGGCACCATCGTTACCAATCCCACCCTGGAACGGATGATACCGGCAGCGGAACGCCAGACGCTGCTTGCATTACCGAAGCAGCAACTCTGGGATCTGGAAGACAAATACGATGTGAATGTGCAGGCCGTGTACGGTGCGGGTCGCATCAGTACCCAGGCGCCCCTGCACGCCTTTCTGGTGCTCAACTGGCAACGGGAAGGCAATGAACCGCTACAGCTCAAGCAGATCGAGTTGGCCCAGCGGCCGGATCTGCTCTCCGCGATCATGAAATCACCTGGACCCTTCTATCAATATGCGGACGGCAGCTTTTTTCAGGACACCACGACGCTCGACGATCAGGCCTATCTGCATTTACTTAAGGATATTCCCGTTTACGAAGCCAGTGGGTGTATCGACTTTACAGGTCTGAAGCAGCGCTGCTATTCAGAACTATTTCAATAAAACCGAATCGAGGTTGGGGACTAATGACACGTGAACTGCTGATCTTGAGACATGGAAAATCCGATTGGGGCGAGGATGTGGAGGATTTCCAACGCCCACTGAAGGATCGTGGCAAAAGGGCGGCGCAGCGTATGGGGGTCTGGCTCGAGCAGCAGGAACTGTTGCCGGACTACATCGTCTCTTCACCCGCCGAACGGGCAATCGAGACGGCGCGCAAGATCGCCAAGGCGATGGGTATGGACAGTCGCCAGATCAAACAAGAACGGGCCATCTATGCCGCCAGCCTGAGCGAATTGCTGGAGGTGTTGGAAAACTGCCCACACAAGGCCAGGCGGGTGATGATCGTCGGGCATAATCCGGGTCTGGAGACCCTGGTGGTGCATCTGGCCGAGGGACGGATCCCGCCACCGAGTGACGGCAACCTGATGCCCACTGCCACCCTGGCCAGGTTAAGCATGCCGGATGACTGGCGCGGACTGAAGGCGGGCAGTGGTGAGCTGGTATCGATCACCCGACCCAAGAGCCTGCCGAAAAAATTCCCTTTTCCGGATTGTCGGGGCAAAGAGTCTCGGGACCGGCCTGCCTACTATTACACCCAGTCATCGGTGATTCCCTATCGGCTGCGGGATGGCGAACCGGAGATCCTAGTGGTCATGTCGAGCCAAAAGAAACACTGGGTAGTACCCAAGGGGATCAGCGACCCAGGCATGACACTGCAGGAGTCGGCAGCCAAGGAAGCCCGGGAGGAGGCGGGAGTCGAAGGCGAGGTGGAGAGCCTGCCACTAGGCAGCTATAAATACGAAAAGTGGGGTGCGGAGTGTACCGTACATATTTATCCAATGCGGGTGAGCCATGTGCTGAGCGAGGAGGACTGGGAGGAGCGGCATCGCGGCCGTCAGTGGTTGAATCCGAAACAGGCGATGCAAAAGGTGCGTCAGTCACAGCTCAAACCCATGATCGAGGCATTGGCCAAGCGACTGGCCGCCGGATGATGCGCTGCCGATGGCAAGACTGATCGCGGCCCTGATCCGGCATGGGGAGTATCAACAACTCATCGACACACCGAGCGCCCTGCAGCCTTTTCCACTAAACGATCAGGGTCGGGAGCAGGCCAAGGCGGCGGTCTCCGAGCTGCTTGAGACCCGGCAACGGGAGGGTTGGGCCTTGGATCCGGTGATTCATAGCTCCCGTTTGTTACGCGCCTGGCAGACCGCATCCCTGATGGCGGATAAGATCACCGCCGGGCTGGGGTTTGAGCTGAGTGTGGAGAGTTTCGATGATCTGGCCGAGCGCAGCGTGGGTTCGGCCGCCAATCTCACCATTGGGCAGATCGAAGCGGTCCTCGCCGTCGATCCCAGGTGCGAGACCCCGCCCACCGATTGGAAATCCAACAGCCATTATTGCCTGCCATTGCAGGGGGCGGAATCCCTGCTGCAGGCCGGTCGACGCGTCGCCGATCATCTGCAACAAAGTCTTCAGACAGTTGCTGGCGAACGCCGTGAGGATAGCCTCAAGCTGTTCGTGGGGCATGGCGCCGCCTTCCGGCACGCGGCTTACCACTTAGGGATATTGCGCTTTGAGGAGATAGCCCAACTCAGTATGTATCATTGTCGTCCGGTGTTCATCGAGCGGTCGGCGGAGGGGCGATGGCAGCACATCGGCGGAGACTGGAAGCTGCGCAAGCCACGAGAGGCGTTTACCGACTGAGGCAGGTGATGATGCGGTATGGGTGACAAGCAGAAAAGCAGCAGACTACCCCGTTATCAGGGTCAGGAGTGGCTGACCATGGAGCTGCCGGTGAAGGCACAGCCCTGGCTGCTCGGCAGACAGCGCTCTGTGGGCAAGGACAGGGGCCACCGCGGATCGTCCACCGAGACACTCAAGGGCGTAGTGGCGCAGCATCCCTGGCGCTGGCCGAAACGACCGATCTATTTTTACTCCGACCTGCATGCGGATGCCGACGCCTTTCTGGCCTCTCTAGTGGCCTCGGGCGGGGTGAAGAAGACCGGCAGCGCTGATTGTGACTTCAAATTGACCAAGGAGGGGCGACGTGCTCGCTTTGTCATCGGCGGTGACTGCTTCGACAAGGGCCCCAGCAACCTGCGCCTATTGCGGGTCATCCGGCGCCTGCTCGACAAAGGCGCCAGGGTACGTCTGTTGGCCGGCAATCACGATATCCGCATCAAGCTTGGCATCCGCTCGGTGGGCATGGAACCGGATCCCCTGCATGATCATTTCTTCATCCGAATGGGCGCCAAGGCCGTGCCCTTTCTGAAAGAGGTATCGGACAAATATCTGCAAGGGGTACATGCCCTCAAAGGCATACCCTCAACACGGGAGTGCAAACGGATTCTCTACCCACCCAAGCGCTGGTTCAGAGAGTTTCCCAAGCTGGCTCAATGGGCCATGCCGGAAAGCCGGGTGGAACGTGAGATACGGCGTCTTGAGGAGAAGGGCGCCAGTTTCGAGGAGGATTGTGCAAAGGCCGGGCTCTCAATGCGCCGGGTGTATGCGGCGGCGCTCAAGTGGCAGGAGCTGTTTCTGCAGCCAAAGGGCGAGTTTGCCTGGTTCTTCGACCTCATGCGTTTGGCCGATCAGCGGGGTTCCTTTCTGTTCGTGCATGCCGGGTTGGATGATCGGGCGGCCAAGTTGATCAGCCGGCATGGTGTCAAGCAGCTCAATCGGTTGTTTCAGGACCACGTGAAAGAGGAATTGTTCGAATTTTACTATGGGCCGCTGGCGAATATCATTCGCACCAAGTATCGTGAGGTGGATATGCCGCTCACGCATAAAGGGATTCGCTTGATCCATGGGGCGGGCATCCATGCCATCGTGCATGGCCACGACAACCGGCATCATGGTCAGCGCATCATGCTGCGCAAGGGGATGGTTAATTTCGAGTGCGATGCGACGATCGATCGGAATACCCGTAGAAAAGAGGGCCTGACCGGCTGCGGGGCGGCGGTGACCATTTTTCATCCGGATAAACTGGTGATGGGAATCAGTACCGACTACCCCTTCATCAAGGTCTTCGATCCCGCATCTCTGACTTGAGTATTCAGGTGACATACAATGAAACAGGGTAAAAGAAGCTTTCGTCATGAATCATTGCAGGATGGAAAGTCGATCCAGGCCATCCTCAAGGCGGTCAGTCAAGGGCTGGGTAAGGGCAAGCTGACACTGAGTGACGAGGATGATGAGATGCTTCTCGAGCCGGAAGGCCTGCTGCATCTGAAGTTGACCGCCAATCAGGAGGAGAATCGCCACCGCATCAATCTGCGTATCACCTGGCAGACGGAGGGTGACGTGCCGAAAAAGAAGCACCTCCAGGTTTCCAGCAAGTAGGTTATCGATGGTGCAGAAGGAAATGGATCGATTGGAGCGACTTGCCCAGGAGGTGGGGGTGTGCCTGACCGAGCGAGCCTTTCGTCTGGCGGTAGCGGAATCCTGTACCGGTGGTTGGGTCGCGATGGTGTTGACCGGGGTGGCGGGCAGCAGCCAGTGGTTCGATCGGGGCTTCGTCACCTACAGTAATCAAGCCAAACAGCAGATGCTGGGGGTACAGGCCTCGACCCTGGAGACCTACGGTGCGGTTAGTGAACAGACCGTTGCCGCGATGACCCGGGGTGCCCTGGCGGTGAGTGACGTGGACATCAGCCTGTCGATCAGCGGCATCGCCGGGCCAGGCGGGGGTACACCCGAAAAGCCGGTGGGGACGGTCTGTTTCGCTTGGCAGTTCAGGCAGCAGCCGGCCGTGACCGCCTGGCGGTGGTTTCCCGGTGACCGCAGGGCGGTGCGCCGCCAGGCGGCTGAGCATGCCTTGGAGACCTTATTAGAGTTGCTTGAAAATGGCTGAAGGCAGACTCTTTTTTGCCCTCTGGCCGGACACCGAGGTACGCCAGCGACTGGCTCGACTGGCCCGGGAGCAGAAACCCCAAGGCGGACGCCTGCACCATCCGGAGGATTTGCATATCACCCTGGTCTTTCTGGGGCAGGTGGCTGACGAGCGAATGCCTTGCGTCTATGAGGCAGCGCAGCAGATTGCCGGGTCCCCCTTCACTCTGCAGATCGATACTATCGGCCACTGGCCCAGGCCCAGAATCCTCTGGTGCGGGCCTTCTACAATTCCAGATCTGCTGCTGGAGTTGGTCAAGGGACTGCAACTAGGACTCACGACCTGTGGCTTCACGCCTGAAAAACGCCGTTATAAACCCCATGTCACCCTGCACAGGAAAGTGCGGGATGCCCAAGGTGGGAGCATCTCTGAGCCCTTCGAGTGGCGCGCTGCGGACTTCGTTCTGGCCACCTCCGGTGGAAATACGCCGGGAAAGCCCAGATACCACATTCTGCATCGCTGGCCGCTGAACTGACCCTATGACCTGGTTCCGTGAACCAATATTGTCGAATCCGTTCATCCCACGGTCGATGTTGCTATCCCGGAAAAAAACAACCTTTCTTCTCTAAAGTATCGGTTGGCTGGTTCGAAATATCTAATCTACTTTGTTTGATTTTAGCCTTTTCCCCAGGCACATATTGGAAGTTAAATGAACGACAATACCAGTCAACATGATCTCTTATTGTTCGGTACTACATTGCATGGCGCCGAACGGATGGACGCTATTCACAAGCTGGCTAAACTGCTGAAAACGTCCTCGGAACGAGTTGAGCTCATGCTGGAAAAGCAGTCCGTGGTTCTACTCAAGAGGGTTTCCAGCGAGGTTGCCCGAAAATACGAGGAAAGATTGATATCCCTCGGTTTCAAATGCAATACCCGACCATCCCATGATGCTGGAATCGAGCTGGAATTGGTACCCAAAGAAAAGAGTTTGAACGCTTTGAGCTGTCCGGCCTGCGGGCATGAACACAAATACAAAGAAGGAGCAAGTGCGCCTCAGCAGTGTGAGGCTTGTGACATCGTTTTTGAGAAATACAAACAAAATCTCAAACTCGAGCGGGAGAAAATCAAACAGTCGTTGCTGGCCAAGTCTGAGCGGGAGCAGAAAGCCGACGAGCAGGAGCGAGAACGCAGAAAAGAGGAAGAACGGATCAGGCAGGTGGAGGAGGAACTGCGTAAAGAGCTGGGATTACCGCGTTTCGCGACCCGGCGTGGTTCCTTGATCAGTTCAGCGGCCGGTGTATTCACCTTGGGCCTGCTCCTCGGCATTGGGGGTGTCGTTGCCTATGATTCTCTGAACCAGGCCGAGGATCCTCAACTGGGGCAGTCACAAGATGTGCCGTTTGGTGCATCGGAGGCTGAAATTCTCGGGGGGATGGAACCGTTCGATCCTGATCTGATAAGCGCTGCAGCGAAACCTGATGTCCAGGGGATATCGAGTCTGCCGCCAGAGACCCTGGCCAAGATCGACCCGGGAATGCTCACACATATGCAGGTTTCCGAAAAGCTGAATTTACCGTCTGAGTCTTCAGATACTCGGCTATCAGAGACTCCGATCGGTGTTGAGTCCAGTCCGTCGATCTCTCTCACAGATGACCAACAGCCGCTATTGCCGAACGATCTGTTGGGCAAATCAAGGCAGGTGCGAGTTAAGCCTCAGACCTCAATGGTCGGAGCAACAGGCCCGTCAAACGATGAACATGGTGGCCAGTCAGTCGTAACCTCCGAATCGTTCGATGCTTCTGCACTCACCCGTGAGATCTATGATCGCCTGGGGACAGATCCGGAGTGGGATGACTATCTTGTGAGGCAGGTCCGTGCAGCATTTGCCCGTGGTCAGACGATGGCAGGATTGAAGATCCTATCGCTGCTCGGTGATAGACAGCGGATGATCGCAGAGGGAGCCAAGTTGGCTGTATTGTTGAATTCCACCGGTAAAGCGGCTGATTCAGACACCGTTTTCAAGGTTCTCTTACAAACGATCGAGACTCAGCCTGGTGACGATCGGGCGAAGATACAGGCGTTTCACAGTATCGCGCGGCATCAGGCTGCGATCCCGGGGAATGCATTGGTTGCCGAGGCTACTGCGATGAAAGCGAGAGTGATCGCACAAGCCAGTAGAGCGGCTTGTGATCGGGCCGCCACTTCTGCCGAAGTGGCGGCTATGATGCGCAATCTGGGCCATCACAAGGCTGCGAAGGAGGCTTATCAGAGATCCAGTGAGGGATTTAATGATATCCAGGATCAGCAGGAACTCTTGGTCTGCCTGGGATATCTGGTGGGAAGTTATCACAGGGCGGGTAATCGTGGGAGTGCCACCATGCTTTTGCAGGATATGACAAAAGCCGCCAAGGCTCTCGATTCCCGGGAAGGTCGTGATGCTGTTTTGCACCAAGTCTCCCGGCTCTACCGGGAATTGGGTGATATCCAGAGTGCGCAGAACTTGGCCGGGGATATCGAGGATCCGTTCTTGCGCGATGCTACGCGTTATCTCAATGTGCTTGAAGAGGCCAGCACAGGTCGGATCGAGTCGGCGATGCAAGGCCTGAAGAGTCTTCAATCCAAATTCTTCAAGGCCCGTGCTTACGCGATACTTGGTCTCTCTCAGGAGAGAGATGATGTGTACCGCCAGTTGGCTGGTCAGTCCTTCACTCAGGCACAGAAATTAGGATCTGCGCTCACTAGTCCGTTAGAACAGATGATCGTCTACGCAGAACTGGGCCGATATCTCAATCATGCAGGTATGGAAGCCGAAGCCCATTCCGGTTTCGGCAGCGCTGCTCACCAGCTCGATTTGTTGCCGCAGGCCAAAGGGCTTGATCGACCCTTAGCCATCTTAGCCGTCAATCAGGCTCGGGCGTCAAGGTTGTCGGGTGCCCGTGAGCATTTAGCCAAGATTGGTGATGGGAGCGTCGCGCAAGTTGCCCGCGAGTTTATCGCAGAGAGTGAACAACTACTCAGAGAAGCCAAGCACTAATCGCTGACCTTGAAAGCCCCCAAAATAAACGGTGAATTAAATCTATCATCACCTGCTTACGGACTCATGACCTGAGCCAGTAGCTGTGTGATAATTCCGCATCGCTGATAAGGTGCTCTGTATAAAGTCATCTTGGGCTTTCTCAGAGCACGTAAACGCATCAAAGCGTTGTTTGTTTCCTGCATTTTCAATCACCCATTGTGGTCGAAAATGTCGACATGCCGGTGTAACGCAGGAGATTATGAAGGCTATAAGTAATTCGCTTGAGTTGGTTTAGGCCCGGAAACTGGCTAAGCTGACTTTGATTCAACAGAATTTGCATGAGGACAGAACGAATGGATGAAAACCGTGCCAAGGCCTTGAGCGCCGCCCTGAGTCAGATCGAAAAACAGTTTGGCAAGGGTTCGGTGATGCGCATGGGCGATACCAGTGCCATGACCAATATAGAGGCCATCTCCACCGGTTCCCTGAACCTGGATATCGCCCTGGGAATCGGTGGTCTGCCGAAGGGTCGTGTCGTGGAGATCTACGGTCCCGAGTCTTCGGGCAAGACTACCCTGACCCTGCAGGTGGTGGCTGAGGCCCAGAAACAGGGAGGTACGGCGGCCTTCATCGACGCGGAGCACGCCCTTGACCCGCAATATGCGGAGAAACTGGGGGTCAACGTGGATGAGCTATTGGTTTCCCAGCCGGACACCGGGGAGCAGGCCCTGGAGATCACCGACATGCTGGTGCGCTCCGCTGCGGTGGATGTGGTCGTGGTTGACTCGGTGGCCGCCTTGACCCCCAAGGCGGAGATCGAGGGTGACATGGGTGATTCCCATGTGGGTCTGCAGGCACGTCTCATGTCCCAAGCCCTGCGCAAGTTGACCGCCAATATCAAACGTACCAATTGCCTGGTGATCTTCATCAACCAGATCCGCATGAAGATCGGGGTGATGTTCGGCAATCCGGAGACTACCACCGGCGGCAACGCGTTGAAATTCTACTCCTCGGTGCGGCTCGACATCCGGCGTATCGGCGCCATCAAGAAGGGTGACGAGGTAGTGGGCAATGATACCCGGGTCAAGGTGGTGAAAAACAAGGTGGCCCCCCCCTTCAAGCAGGTGCAGTTCGAGATCCTCTATGGCGAAGGTATCTCCCACGAAGGTGAGCTGATCGAGCTGGGCGTGCAGCAGAAGATCGTCGACAAGGCGGGGGCCTGGTATAGCTACAATGGCGAACGCATCGGCCAGGGGAAGGAGAACGTGCGTAACTTTCTCAAAGAGAATCCAGACATCGCCGGGGAGATCGAAGCGCGGATTCGTGCCGAACTGCTGCCGCAGTCGGATGAACACGCAGAACCGGCCGAGGCGGAAGCCTGAACGAGTCCCCACTCAGTGACATCGAACAGACCGCTGTACGCCTGCTGACAGCGCGCGAGCACTCCCGAAGAGAGTTACAGGGTAAGCTGGGTGCTCGAGGTTACATGGAGGTCGAGATCGAGCGGGTACTGGACGATCTCGCCGCCAAAGGACTGCAAAGCGATCGGCGATTTGCCGAGACCTATACCGCTTCCCGGGTTCGTAAAGGTAATGGCCCCCTGCGAATAAACGCCGAGCTGCGCGAGCGGGGGATCGGTGAGGGTCTGATCGCTGAGATCCTCGATGATTATGCTGCGGACTGGTCAGGTCTGGTGCGCAGGGTGCACGATCAAAAGTACGGGTCAGAGATTGCTGGGGATCGCAAAGAGCTTGCGCGGCGGGCCCGCTTTCTGGAATATCGAGGCTTTCCTGCCGACATGATCGGATCATTCCTCTTCAATCGAGATTGTTAACCGTCTCGCAGCCCTTTTTCGCCGGTAATACGGGCATTTTCGCTCCTTTCCTGCTATCTTGTCAGGTTTGTTTTTCGGTTTAATTCGTTTTTCCAGACATGAAGACCAGCGCAGAGATTCGTAAAGCCTTTCTGGACTATTTTGCCTCACACGACCACCAGGTGGTGGCCAGCAGTCCGCTGGTACCCCTGAATGATCCGACCCTGTTGTTCACCAATGCCGGCATGGTGCAATTCAAGGACGTTTTTCTGGGGCAGGAGAGACGCAGCTATGTGCGAGCCGCCAGTTCTCAGCGCTGCGTCCGGGCAGGCGGCAAGCACAACGACCTGGAAAACGTCGGTTACACCGCACGCCACCATACATTTTTCGAGATGCTGGGTAACTTCAGCTTCGGTGACTATTTCAAGCAGGACGCCATCCGCTATGCCTGGCAGTTTCTCACGGACACCTGTGGCCTGCCGGCTGAGAAGCTCTGGGTCACGGTCTACAAAGAAGACCACGAGGCCGCCGAGATCTGGCTCAAAGATGTCGGCGTCGACCCAGCCCGCTTTACACGCATCGGTGACAAGCCCGGCGGCAAACGCTACGAGAGTGATAATTTTTGGTCTATGGGGGATACTGGTCCCTGCGGACCCTGCTCCGAGATCTTCTACGACCACGGCGATGCTGTCTGGGGCGGCCCGCCGGGTTCGGCGGAGGAAGAGGGCGACCGCTACATTGAGATCTGGAATCTGGTCTTCATGCAGTACAACCGGGATGCGGATGGCAAGCTGAGCGATTTGCCCAAGCCCTCGGTGGATACCGGCATGGGTCTAGAGCGTCTGGCGGCCGTGCTGCAGGGGAAACACAGTAATTATGAGATCGATCTGTTCGCCAATCTGATCCAGGCAGCCGCCAGGATCACCGGCTGTGACGACCTGCAGGAGAAATCCCTGCGGGTGATCGCCGACCATATCCGCTCCTGTGCTTTTCTGATCGTGGATGGGGTGATGCCTTCGAACGAGGGGCGCGGCTATGTGCTGCGTCGCATCATCCGCAGAGCGATCCGCCACGGCTACATGCTCGGCACCAAGGAGCCCTTCTTCTATCGACTGGTCGAGAGCCTGTGCGTTGAGATGGGCGAGGCTTACCCGGAACTGCTGAAGGCTCGCGAGCAGGTGGAACGGGTGCTGCGTCTGGAAGAGGAGCGTTTCGCCGAGACCCTGGAGCAAGGTATGAAGATCCTCGACGAGGCTATCGAAGGCTTGGAGAGCAAGGAGATTCCGGGCGAAACCCTGTTCAAGCTCTACGACACCTACGGTTTTCCCGTCGACCTGACTGCGGATATCGCCCGGGAGCGGGAGTTGACGGTCGACCATGCAGGCTTCGAACTGGCCATGCAGGCACAGCGCGATCGGGCCCGGGCCGCCAGTCACTTTGCCGCTCAGGAGGTGGTCAGCCTGGATTTGGAGGGAGAGACTGAATTTACCGGTTACGATCATCTGGAGGACGAATCCCAGGTGCTTGCTCTGTATCGGGAGGGCGAAGTAGTGGAGCAGTTGCTGCCGGGAGACAGGGGCATGGTAATCCTTGACCGCACGCCCTTCTACGCCGAGTCCGGTGGTCAGGTTGGCGATCTGGGGGTGTTGGAGGGAGAGGGTATCCTGTTCGAGGTCGACGATACCCGCAAGCAGGGGGGCGATCTGTTCGGCCATCTCGGTAAACTCGAAGAGGGGGTGCTGAAGCTCGGCGACCCAGTGAAAGCTCAGGTGAACGGCTTTACCCGCCAGGCCACAGCGCTCAACCATTCCGCCACCCATCTGTTGCATGCAGCTCTGCGACAGATTCTGGGTGACCATGTGATGCAGAAAGGTTCACTGGTGGATGCGGACAGGCTGCGTTTCGACTTCTCCCACTTTGAACCCATCAACCGCGAGCAGTTGCAGGCCATCGAACAACTGGTCAATGAGCAGATACGCCACAACCATTCGGTGGAGACCCAGATCATGGCCCTGGAGGATGCCAAGGCCTCCGGCGCCATGGCCCTGTTCGGCGAGAAATACGCCGACGACGTACGTGTTCTGCGTATGGGGGACTTTTCCACCGAACTGTGTGGCGGTACCCATGTGAACGCCGTGGGGGATATCGGTCTATGCAAAATCATTAGCGAGACCGGCATTGCCGCGGGGGTGCGGCGTATCGAGGCGGTCACCGGCCAGCGCGCCATCGAGTGGATGGAAGCGGACGAAGAACGGGTCCAGCGGGTGGCCGAACTGATCAAGGCGGGGCGTGATGAGATCGAGGACAAGGTAGTACAGATTCTCGATCGGAACCGCAGATTGGAGAAGGAGCTCGAACAGCTGAAGGCCAAGCTGGCCAGTGCGGCGGGCAGTGATCTGGCATCTGGTGCTAAACAGGTTGGCGATGTGAAGGTACTGGCGGCCAATCTGGAGGGTGCCGATCCGAAGTCCCTGCGGGAGACTATGGATCAGCTGAAAAACAAGCTGGGCTCAGCCGTCGTCGTGTTGGCGACGGTCAACGGGTCGAAAGTCTCACTGGTGGCGGGGGTGACCAAGGATCTGACAAATCGCATGAAGGCAGGGGATATCGTGAAAATCGTCGCCCAGAAGGTTGGTGGCAAGGGAGGTGGGCGTCCGGACATGGCCATGGCGGGAGGCAACGATCCTTCGGTACTGGCAGAGGCACTGGACTTGGTGGAGCCTTGGGTGACAGAAAAGCTCGAGAGTTGATCGCCCAAACATAGAGTTCCGAAAAACCGGTGGTTTAATCCAGACCTGAATTGGTGTTAAAGTGCGCCGCCGGAAGACAACAGGCAACTATTTAACCAATAAACCGAAGAAAATGGCCCTTATCGTGCAAAAATATGGCGGCACCTCCGTCGGAACCATCGAGCGCATCATGGCGGTGGCCGAGAAGGTCAAGGCCAGACAGGCTAGTGGTGATCAGGTGGTGGTCGTGGTCTCGGCCATGTCGGGTGAGACTAATCGTCTGATCGCTCTGGCGGGAGAGATCGATGGCAATCCTGACCCCCGGGAGATGGATGTATTGGTCTCAACCGGCGAGCAGGTCACCATCGCCCTGCTCAGTCTGGCATTGCAGAAGCTGGGTAGTCCGGCGCGCTCTTACACCGGCGGTCAAGTGCATATCCTCACCGATAGTGCTCATAGCAAGGCGCGTATCCAGGATATTGACGGTGCCCGGGTGATGGCGGATCTCAATGCCGGCCGGGTTGTGGTGGTGGCCGGTTTTCAGGGGGTGGACGAGCGCGGTAACATCACGACCCTTGGGCGGGGTGGTTCGGATACCACCGCCGTCGCCATGGCTGCGGCCCTTAAGGCGGACGAATGTCAGATCTATACCGATGTGGACGGCGTCTACACGACCGATCCCAGAGTCGAACCCAAGGCCCGTCGGTTGAGCCGTATTACCTTTGAAGAGATGCTGGAGATGGCCAGTCTCGGTTCCAAGGTGTTGCAGATTCGCGCTGTCGAATTTGCCGGTAAATACAATGTCCCCTTGCGGGTTCTTTCCAGCTTTGAAGAGGGTGAAGGCACCCTGATTACCTTTGAGGAAGAGAGCATGGAACAGGCAAAGATTTCAGGTATCGCGTTCAGTCGCGACGAGGCAAAACTCAGTATTCTCGGCGTACCGGATCAGCCCGGTGTTGCGCACAAGATCCTCAAGGCAATCGCCGATCAGAATATCGAAGTGGATATGATCGTGCAGAATATCGCTGCCGACGAGGCGACGACCGATTTCTCATTCACTGTACACAGAAACGATTTCAACAAGGCTGTTGACATCCTTCATCGCACTTCAGAGGAACTGGGAGCGAGGGATGTCATGAGTGATGATACGATTATTAAACTCTCTCTGGTGGGTGTTGGCATGCGTTCACACGCGGGGATTGCCAGTAGGATGTTTGAGACCTTAGCCAATGAAGGGATCAATATACGCATGATTTCTACATCAGAGATCAAGATTTCTGTGGTTATTGATGAAAAATATTTGGAACTGGGAGTTCGAGCCCTTCACGAGGCGTTTGATCTCGATGAAAACAAAACTGCTTAGGATTAAAAGTAGTTATTTGTATTTCAAGGAATAAAACTGCGTCTCATTGAAACATGACAGCTTTGTTACGGTCAAACCACTTGTTAGAATGTATATGCCAGTCCCGTGAATAAATACGTGGCTTGGTTGGCATTGTTCGGGAACTAAAGTATGTTCAGAAGTACCTGAGCAAATAACATAAAAGGAAATTCAGGGAGACTGAAAATGTTGATATTGACCCGCCGTGTTGGCGAAACCTTGATGATTGGTGATGAAGTTACTGTGACCGTTTTAGGCGTGAAGGGTAATCAGGTGCGAATTGGTGTGAACGCACCCCGTGATGTAACCGTACACCGTGAGGAGATCTACGAACGCATCAAAAGAGAACAAGCCGAACAACAGCAGTCTTGATTTAAACATAATCGTTCGGCATCAATGGGGGCACGCCCCATAATAAAGAAAGCTTTGCTAGGGACGGCAAAGTTTTTTTGTTTGCAGAGAAAGAAATCTGTACAATTCGTGCCTCGTTGGGATCTGTGTGTGAGAAGATCCAGATGCATTTGGAGAGATGGCCGAGCGGCTGAAGGCGCTCCCCTGCTAAGGGAGTATGGGGTTAATAGCTCCATCGAGGGTTCGAATCCCTCTCTCTCCGCCAAACGCAAAAAGGTCCCCTGGAGGGACCTTTTTTCGTTTGTGGCTCCGAGTGAAAGATTCGAACCCGAAGTTAACCAAATGGCCGGGTTCGACGAGCCAGCGCTCGAAGCGCTGGCGAAGATCGCTGTTGCGCAGCGACAGCGACCCGGAGGGCGAGGGCGAAGCCCTAGTAATCCCTCTCTCTCCGCCAAACGCAAAAAGGTCCCCTGGAGGGGCCTTTTTTCGTTTGTGGCCCCGAGTAAGTGATTCGAACCCTCGATATCGAACGAAGGGCCGATGAAAGC
>JASJBU010000011.1 GCA_030066355.1 Gammaproteobacteria bacterium
CCCCGTCGGCGCCCGTTTATCACGGCTTGCGCGTCAGCATGCTGCCCCGCCCTAGTCAGGAGACCGCCAGGAGTTACAGGCCGACTGTTTAGCGGGTGTCTGGGCCCATCACGCGGATCGCTCCCGGCAACTGCTGGAATCCGGTGATATCGAGGAAGGCTTGACTGCCGCCAGTGCGATCGGCGACGACCGGCTGCAAAAGCAGTCACAGGGCTATGTCAGTCCCGATTCGTTTACGCATGGGAGCTCCTCACAACGGGTGAAGTGGTTCAAGATCGGTTTGAACAGTGGTGATCTCAAGGACTGTGACACCTTTTCCGTGAAGGATCTCTAGTAAAATCAAGCATGAGGTGGCATCGATGGGTATTTTCTCTTGGATAATTTTGGGTCTGATTGCGGGCGTACTGGCTAAATGGATCATGCCCGGCAAGGACGATCTGGGATTCATCATCACCATATTATTAGGCATCGCCGGTGCCTTCGTTGGTGGTTTTCTCGGTTCGCTGGTTGGATTGGGCTCGACCGATGAATTGAGCATCGGCAGCATCCTGACCGCCACGATGGGAGCTTTACTGTTGCTCTTTCTCTACCGTCAGTTCAAGCAGAAATCGAGTTAGGTGATAAAGATCACTAGGTAATCACTAAAATCCCCGAAACTTCTGAGTAAGATTGATTTATTAATAACTGTTTATATACTAATTAATACTTTCTCATCAGCAGTATCGGGAGAATTTTTATGAACAAACAACGTATGCGGGGAGTCTTCGATCCAATCACCGCCGCCTTCATTCTGGCAATAGCAGGTACCATCCTGACGCTGTCATTCGACGAAGGCGACAGATCCACTGAGGATCAGTCTCAAATACGCACCCAGGCAGTGGAAACAGTTAGCCTGGATGCGTGAATTTGTGGCCGCCCTTAAGACATGGGCGGTCATTTGTTCTGGGGCCTGTTCAGAAAAGATGGGTCCAACTCAGCTCGATTTCCCACTGTTCCATCTGTACGGAACCTGTCTGCGATCCGGTAAATACCGGGTTGCTGCCCTCGACTTTTTCTTCCAGCGCGTGGGTCAGAGACATGCTCACCCGGTTGCTATCGCTGTAGCTGTAGGTGCTGCCCAAACTGATGTGATCGCGGATGGTCGCCGGTGCCAGGATATTGAACAAGGCCTGTCCACCCTCGAACAGCTCACTGGCGTGGCTGTAACCGGCCCGGAAGGTCCATTGCGGATTATATTCCCACTGTATACCCAGCTTGAGGATATTCATGTCATCCCAGCCAAAGCCAAGACCTTCATCAGAACCCAGTCGATAATCGGGGTTGCTGAAAAAGTTGAGGTCATTGCCATTGGAGAGTGATTTGACCTCACCGTAATTAATTCGCTGATAATCGAGCACGAGTGTCACATCAGGTGTCGCTGCATACGCCAAGCCAATGACCCAGGTGGATGGAGTATCGAAATCACCCTGCTCTGCAAACAGGCCCTCGTAATCTTCGAACTCGCTCATGTAGAGACGGCTCTGATATGACGCTGCCAATGACAGCTGCTCACTGACCTTACCAATCCAGCCAATCCTGACGCCGTAGCCCCAGGACACGTCATAGCCGTTGTTGGTGACCTTACCCGTTGCAGTGGTCATATATGGATTATCGAAAGGCTCCAAACCCTTTGCCTCGAAACGCTGGACGGCAACAATCGGCATGATACCCAGCCAGTGGCCTTGACTGACTTCATGGGCATAGGTTGCTCCCAGAAAGAGCTGAGAAAAATCCACCCCTGTCGGCGAGCTTGCGTCTCCAAAATTGCCGAAGACTGCAGTATCGTATTCGGTATTCATACCGCCGTTACCACCGATGGAGATGCCAAATGAGCTATGTTCGCTGAGCTGTTTGTTCCAACCAAAGTGCGGGATGAGAAAGTAATCATTCTCACTGGTGTAATCGCCAGGCTCGATATACATGCCATCGTCATTCGCCGTAAAACCCCGATCGGATGGGGAAAAAAGAGCCAGACCCACATCCGTGCGACTGCCGACCAGGCCCATGCCCGCCGGGTTGGTAGCAGCCGTCATGGCATCCTGCGGTAGCGCCACACCAGCGCCGACCATGCCCTTGTTGATCGTGCCAAAGCCAGTGGGGGAATAGCCATTGGTTGCATGTGCCGAGTGACAGAAGCAGCTTGCGGTGAGTAGACCTGCACCTATACGAACAAACCGGCTCACTCGAGATCGAGTATCAGGATACAGTGACCAAGGCATGTTATTTTACTCCTCAATAATGAATGAACTGCAGGTATCACTGAATCAGTCTTTCAGGACATCGATAGCAGGCTGATTGAGGCTGGATGTGATCTGGAACTGTTTGGTGCCCGGGGCCGGAATCGAACCGGCACGACCCGAAGGTCGAGAGATTTTAAGTCTCTTGCGTCTACCAATTTCGCCACCCGGGCCAGGGGAGCTGCAAAAACCAGCGGAGTTGAACGATGTGTCCTCAGCGATACGAAGCGGAGTCTGCTATTCAAACTCGGGGTTGTCAACCTTCTGCTTTGGCCAACGCAAAGCACCGATAGAAATTAACTTTAGTCTGTTCGGCAACCGCTTCTTGGGTCATCCCTTTCAGCTGTGCGACACATTCAGCAACCTGGTTGACATAGCGCGGTTGATTGGATTTTCCGCGGTAGGGTACCGGTGCCAAATAGGGTGAGTCCGTCTCTATCAGCATACGATCCATGGGCACCTGCTCTACAACGGTACGCAGATCGGCTGCATTCTTGAAGGTGATGATGCCCGAAAAGGAGATATAGAACCCCAGATCGAGGGCTTGGCTGGCCATTGGCCAATCCTCGGTAAAACAATGCATGACGCCGCCGGCAGTCTCGGCACCCTCTTCACGCATAATCCGGATGGTATCCTCTCGGGCCGCCCGAGTATGGACGATGAGCGGCATTTTACAGCCTATGGCGGCCCTGATGTGAGTGCGAAATCGTTCGCGTTGCCAATCGAGGGGACCGTCGCTACGAAAATAATCGAGGCCAGTCTCCCCGATGGCAACGACGCCGGACCGCCCGGCTAGCTCTATCAGCTCCTCTGCACTGGGTTCGTGACGATCCCGATCATTGGGATGAACGCCCACCGACATGCTGATCTGCGGATAGTCCTCGATCAGGGAAACCATTGCCGGCCAGGATTCCAGGTCTATGGAGACACAGAGCATGTGTTCCACTCCGGATTCCAGTGTTTGACTGACGAAGCGGCTGAAGTCGTTGTCGTACGGTTTCAGATCGACACGATCCAGATGGCAATGTGAATCCACCAGCATGGTTAGCTATCCTGGTTTGGTCGTTGGAAAAAGAAAATCAGAGGGTGTGTGTGGGGCGATCCGATTTGAGGGCGCCAGCGAGGTATCCTTCGATCTTGTTGCGCGCTGCACCGCCATCCTGATCGCTAAACTGCACGCCGATACCGGCCGCCCTGTTGCCCTCCGCACCGACCGGCGTTATCCAGATGATTTTGCCTGCCACGGGCAGCCGCTCTGCCTCGTCCATCAGGGTCAGTAGCATGAAGACCTCATCTCCCAACCGATATTGTTTGGTGGTTGGAATGAACAGACCGCCATTCTGAACGAACTGCATATAGGCCGCGTACAAAGCGTTCTTGTCCTTGATTGTTAGAGAGAGAATACCCTGTCGGGGACCACCTGCCATTTAACCACCTGTATCGTTTTAACGACCTGCCCGATGTAGACAGGCATACCAATCAATCAACAATTTCTCCAGCATCAGTTGTGAATTCAGGTTGTTGTCCGTGAGACGGCGGGCTTCATAGACCTGAAGTAAAAACCGCTGTAATGCTGCAGAGTTTAGCGGCTGCGCCATACGTTGCAAAGCCTGCTTGTCCTCCCTATTGTAGAGCAAGGGGGGTTGGCCGGTAACCTGCAACCGCAGCATGTCGACGAGCCAGCCCGTGAGCCATTCCAGGAGCTGCTTATCATCCTGTTTCGACCATTCCGCAGCGATCTTTACCGGATCGATCCGCGCCTGGGAGAGGTCGATAAACGCCTTGAATGCAGACTGCCGCTTGGTGATCGTATCATCACCGAGCATATCCAATGCCAACAGGGGCGCACCACCGGCCAGGGCGAGTAAGCTCTCCGGGTCACCCGATGCGACCCGCTCTGTCAGCCAGGCGATCGCCTCGTTCTGCTCGGGGTAGGGAAAAGTGAACTGCTGACAACGACTGCGGATAGTCGGCAGCAATCTGGACGGGTTGTCGGAGATCAACATCAACAGGGTATTGGAAACCGGCTCTTCCAGTGTTTTCAAGAGGCTGTTGGCCGCAGCACTGTTCATGCGATCCGCCGGCGAGACGATGACCACCTTGTAACCGCCTGACTGGGTCGTCAGTGAGACATCTTTGGTCAACTCTCGTACCGATGCGATCCTGATCTCCCCGCTCTTACTGCCTTCTTCGGGGCCAATCCATTGAAAATCCGGGTGATTGCCCGTCAGTAGCAGATGGCAGTGTCGGCAAACACCACAGGGCTCCCCTCGATCATCCGCTTGAGCACAGAGGAGGGATTGGGTGAAGGCGAAGGCGAAATTGACCTTTCCCACACCTGCCGGCCCGGTGAACAGCAGGGCATGGGGCAGACGCTCCTGCTTGCGGGCCTGCTGCAGCCTGAACCAGATCTCCTCTTGCCAGGGCAGGCGTTGGTACGCCGATTCAGGCATCCAGCTTTTCCATATAGCGGGTCAAAGTGGCCTGCAGTTGACCTTGAACCTGTTCGAGTGACGGTGAGGCATCGATGACCTTGACCCGCTCGGGATCCTCTCTGGCAATCGCCAGATAAGTGTCGCGCACCTTGGTGAAAAAATCCCTTGTCTCGCTTTCGAAACGATCGGGATCGGAGCGTTTGCCAGCCCGTTGCAGACCCGTCTCAACCGGCAGATCCAGTAACAGGGTCAGGTCGGGGCGCAGGTTTCCCTGAACAAATTCTTCCAGCATCCCAATCCGCTGATAACTGATGCCCCGTCCTCCCCCTTGGTATGCATAGGAAGCATCGGTAAACCGGTCGCAGAGCACCCAGGATCCGGCCTGCAGGGCCGGCAGGATCTTTTCTTGCAGATGTTCCGCTCTGGCGGCAAACATCAAGAGCAATTCTGTCTCATCCGCCATGCCGGTGTGCCGATGCCCCAACAGCAACTCCCGTATCGCCTCACCCAACGGCGTACCCCCCGGTTCCCGGGTAAAAACCACCTGTTTGCCAGCGGACTCCAGAAATGCCCGGATGAAGGTGAGATTACTGGTTTTGCCGGCACCCTCCCCTCCTTCAACGGTGATAAAACGCCCTCTTGACATGCTCATTGCTTCAATTGGTATTTACGCACCGCCCTGTTATGTTCATCCAGGGTTGCGGAAAAGATATGGCCACCGTCACCGGTTGCCACAAAATAGAGCGCATTACCGGACTCCGGGTGGCATACCGCGCGGATCGCTGCTCCACTCGGCATCGCAATCGGGGTCGGTGTCAGCCCTTTGTGAACATAGGTGTTGTAGGGGGTATCGGTCTGCAGATCGCGGCGTCGGATATTCCCATCAAAGGCATCACCCATCCCATAGATCACGGTCGGGTCCGTCTGTAGACGCATGCCCTTTCGCAAACGCCGGATGAATACCCCGGCGATTTTGGCCCGTTCTTCGGGGAGCGCGGTTTCCCGTTCCACGATAGAGGCGAGAATCAAGGCTTCATAGGGTGTCCGCAATGGCAGATTTTCATCGCGCTTCGCCCATTCGGCGGCGAGAAACTGCTGCATCTGCCGGTAGGCCCTGCGCAGAAATTCCACATCCGTGGTACCACGGGGAAAGTGATAGGTATCGGGATAGAAGCGTCCTTCGGGATGTTCGTCCGGGTAACCCAGGCGTTGCATGATCGCCTTGTCTGACAGTCCGGTCAGGCGATGCTCCAAGACCGGATGTTGCTGGATGGCGCTCATCATTTGCTTGAATGTCCAACCTTCAACCAGGGTAAGCGCATGCTGTAACACCTTGCCCGATGACAGGATCTCCAAGAGTCGGCCGGGGGTAGCCTCTATCGGTATCCAATACTCTCCAGCCTTGAGATTCCCAGCCTGGTTCGTGAGGCGCGCATAGAGTCGTAAGAGCAGGGGGTGTTCGATCACTCCCTTGTTCGCCAAGTCAGCCGACAGACTGTGCACCGAGCTGCCTGGATGCAGCTGATAGGTCAAACCTTCATCGGGAAGATTGAGCGGCGATTGGATGAAGTGGTTGTACTCGATCCAACCCCAGGCAAGCAGAATGCTGCAGGCCAGGATCAGAATTCCGAGCAGACGATTCAACATGGTCTCAACAGGCCCTGGTCGTCAGTCCCAATGTGAGCCAATCCTGAGCCAAAACAGCGTTGCTGTATCCTGTCGGTAAGCGTTGTAGGTATCTGCAGAATATCGTATGTCTGCTCTTGCAAAGCTGCAACCGGGCAGATTCCAAGCAATGAATTGGTGATAAACAAGGCCTCTCCCTGCTTGATATCCGACAGCTCAAGCTCGGTTTTCACCGTTTCGATGCCTAAATCCGTTGCGATCTCCAAGACCAGCTCACGTACTATACCGGCCACCCCGGAGTTTTCCAGGCTTGGAGTGTACAAGACCCCGGACTTGATGAGAAAAAGATTAGCCTGAGTGGCTTCGACCACATGATCGTTCTCATCGAGCATCAACCCTTCAGGAATCTCTGGGTCGTCCCACTCGTGGCGGGCCAAGACCTGTTCCAGACGGTTCAGATGTTTGAGCCCCGCGAGGACAACACTGCGACCGATGCGCGTGCGGCAAACCCGCAAGGTAATGCCGGTTGTATACCAGCGAGGTGGATAATCGGGCCATTCATGCAAACTGATGATTCGGGTGGTCTTTGCAGATGCAGGTGGACGATAACCCCTGCCACCTGCCCCACGGGTCAGGATCAGCTTGACAACCGCTCGTGCCGTACCTTGGGCAAGGTGACAGACCTCATCATACAAATCATTCTTATTTTGTTCAGAAAAGCCAAGGCGCTGTTCACCCCGGATCAGTCTGGCCATATGGCGTTTCCAGAGTCTGGGTTTACCATCGATCACAGCAATAGTTTCAAACAGTCCGTCGCCATATTGAAGCCCCCGATCCTCAGCGATGAGCCTGTTGGTTGGTATTCCGTTGATGAGCAAAGGTGATGAACCTGCCCTGCGGCTGCAGCCGGTTGCGGACTCGTCAGTCAACCCGGCGGAATGCCAGAGTGCCGTTGGTACCACCGAAACCAAAGGAGTTGGAGATGACCGCATCCAGTTTCATCTCACGTGCCGTATTCGCTACATAGTCCAGATCACACTCCGGATCCTGGTTCTCCAGGTTGATGGTGGGAGGTGCGATTTGATCGCGTATCGCCAGAATGGTGAATACCGCTTCAGCGCCACCTGCGGCTCCGAGCATATGACCGGTCATTGACTTAGTGGAACTCACGCAGAGCTTATGGGCGTGTTCACCAAAGGCAAGCTTGACGGCCAGGGTCTCTGCCACGTCACCCGCAGGCGTTGAAGTACCATGGGCATTGATGTAATCCACGTCCTCGACGTTCAGGCCGGCATCCTGTAACGCCATCAACATGCATTTCGCAGCGCCTGAGCCATCTTTGGAGGGGGCGGTCATGTGATAGGCATCTGAGTTCATTCCAACTCCGGCGAGTTCCGCATAGATCTTCGCACCACGAGCCTTGGCATGCTCATACTCTTCCAGTACGAGAACCCCCGCGCCGTCACTCAGCACAAATCCATCCCGGTCCTTATCCCAAGGTCGACTCGCACCCTGGGGATCGTCGTTTCGCCGGGATAACGCCCTGGCTGCGGCAAACCCCCCCAGGCCCACCGGAGAGGTGGCCATTTCAGCACCACCGGCCACCATTACATCGGTTCTTCCGTAGCGGATCATCATCGCGGCTTCACCGATGCTGTGTGCCCCGCTGCTGCATGCAGAGACTATCGAATAATTCGGGCCCTTCAAGCCGTATTTTATGGAAAGGTTACCGGAGACCATATTGATGATGTTGGCCGGAACGAAGAATGGTGAGATCTTTCTCGGGCCACCGTCAAGATAGGCGTGATAACTGTTCTCGATGCCGGTAATGCCACCGATGCCTGAACCGATCAGCACGCCGATGCGCTCGGCGTTCTCCTCGGTTATCTCAAGTGCAGAGTCTTCTAGTGCCTGACAGCCTGCAGCGACGCCGTAATGGATGAACTTATCCATCTTCTTGGCATCCTTCTGTGAGATATAGTCGGTGATCTCGAAACCATAAATAGGGCCACCAAACTGGGTAGTGAATGGCTCAACATCGAAATGTGTGATTGGTTGAATGCCGCTTCTGCCGGCAACAATATTCTCCCAGGCAGAGGGCACATCAAGGCCCACAGGCGCAACCATGCCAAGCCCGGTTACGACAACCCTTCTTGCAGTCATTTGAGACTACCCCCAATCAATATGCAGATGGCTGAAAAGGAAAAAGGCCGCGCTCTTTTTACAAAGAGTATTCTGCGGCCTGCTTTACTCGATAGATCAATCTATCAGCTATGGGCGTTGATGTAGTCGACGGCCAATTGCACAGTGGTGATCTTCTCGGCCTCTTCATCCGGGATTTCAGTCTCGAATTCCTCCTCGAGGGCCATCACCAGCTCAACTGTATCGAGTGAGTCGGCGCCCAGATCGTCGACGAAGGAGGCTTCCAAGGTCACTTCATCTTCTTTGACGCCAAGCTGCTCTACGACAATTTTACGAACTCGTTCTACAACATCGCTCATTTTCTTAATTTCCTCATGGATGAACCTTCGGCCACTGATGCAACCGATGGGCTATTGTATTAACAAATTTCATATGTGAAAAGCGTATCCATATGAAATTTATCGCAGGATAAAAATCTTTGTTCAGTAGATAAATCAATAGGTAATGGTGTAAAGTTACTTCCAGTTGGCAAGTATGATATGAATTGATCTGTCAACCCATGTACATTCCGCCATTTACGTGTAACGTCTCTCCGGTGATATAGCGACCGGATTCAGCCGCCAAAAACACCACGGCATTGGCAATATCCTTGGGCTCACCCAACTTTTGCAGCGGGATGTTCTCAATCAATGCCTTACGCTGAGCTTCTGGCAACTCCCGGGTCATGTCGGTATCAATGAAGCCGGGTGCGACGGCGTTGACTGTAATCCCCCGTGATCCGACCTCTCGCGCCATCGAACGGGTAAAGCCAAAAATACCCGCTTTGGCTGCTGCATAATTGGTCTGTCCTGGATTTCCTGTGACACCCACCACGGAAGATATATTGATGATGCGTCCCTTGCGTGCCTTCATCATGCCACGCAGCACGGCTTTACTCAGACGGTAGATGGAGGTTAAGTTGGTATCGATGATGCTCTGCCATTCATCGTCCTTCATGCGCATCAATAAATTGTCCCTGGTAATACCGGCATTATTGACCAGGATCGTAGGTGTACCATAATCATCGGAGACTGCCTTGATCACCGTCTCCACGGATGCGGGATCCGTGACATCGAGCGCCATGCCCTTCCCCGTATAACCGGCTGATGCAAAACGCTGGGAGATGCCCTCGGCCCCAGACACTGAGGTCGCAGTGCCGACGATGATCGCCCCAGCATCGGCAAGCGCATCGGCAATGGCGGCACCGATACCCCTACTGGCGCCGGTAACCAGTGCAATCTCATTTTCCAAAATCATTTCAACGCCTCCAAGGCTGCCTTCAAACTTTCCATGCTGTAAACCGCAAATCCATTGAGTTTGCGATCAATACGTTTGTTCAAGCCGGTCAACACCTTGCCGGGGCCAGCCTCGAGCAGATATTCTACACCTCCGGCAGACATGGCCTGGATGGTCTCGACCCAACGCACAGGGCTATAGAGCTGTTCAACCAATCTTGAGCGAATCGCGTCGGCCTGCATTGCGCGAGCTACGTCAACGTTGTGCAAGACCGGGATCCGCGGTGGGCAAATATCGATTCCCGCCAGGCTTTCACTGAGACGCTCTGCCGCCGGCTTCATCAGGGCGCAGTGTGACGGGACACTGACAGGTAATGGCAAGGCTCTTTTGGCCCCCGCCTGTTTTGCCAGTTGACAGGCACGGTCTACTGCGCTCTTGTGACCGGCAATGACCACCTGCCCCGGTGAATTATAGTTGACCGCCTGAACAATTTCAGATTCAGCCGCAGCGTCGCAAACGTCCCTGACCTGGTCGTCGTCCAGCCCCAAAATTGCCGCCATGGCGCCGGTCCCGGAAGGAACCGCCTCCTGCATGAAGCGTCCCCGGTCTGCGACCAGGCTTACGGCATCTTGGAACCCTATCGCCCCGGCACAAACCAGCGCCGAATATTCACCTAGGCTATGTCCAGCCAAGATCCCAGGTGTTGCTCCGCCTTCGGCTTGCCAGACACGCCATACGGCAACACCGGCACACAGCATGGCTGGCTGGGTGATCCGGGTTTGATTAAGTTCCTCGGCCGACCCCTCTTGCACCAGCTTCCATAGATCGAAATCAAGTACCTCCGAGGCTTCATCGTATGTCGCTTTAACCAGCGATTGCTGTCCGGCAAACTCATTGAGCATACCCACCGACTGGGAACCCTGCCCAGGAAATACAATACTTAATTTGGAGTCACTCATGAGAGACATTGCAGAATCATTATCAGAATTTTACGAGCACGGAGCCCCAGGTGAAGCCGCCCCCGAAGGCCTCCATCAGCAGGGTCTCACCCCGTTTGATGCGTCCATCGCGGACGGCGGTATCCAATGCCAGAGGCACCGAAGCAGCCGAGGTATTCCCATGCTCATCTACCGTGACCACCACGTGATCCATCGGCGTACGCAACTTTTTCGCAGTGGCATTGATGATGCGGATATTTGCCTGGTGGGGAATCAACCAGTCCACGTCCGATTTTTGCATTCCATTGGCTTCCAGGGTTTCGTCCACGATACGGCCCAACGTGGTCACTGCCATTTTGAACACTTCGTTTCCACGCATCTCCATGAACGCCCTTCCCTCCTGTAACAGGGAGTAGCCCCTGGAGATTCCAGTCGGCACTCGAAGCAGATTTTCAAACGCCCCATCGGCATGCAGATGGGAAGAGATGATACCGGGCTGTTCACTGGCTTCCAAAATGACGGCACCGGCCCCATCGCCAAATAGCACACAAGTGTTTCGATCATTCCAGTCGACGATCCTCGACAACGTCTCCGCGCCGACTACCAGGGCACATTTCGCACTGCCTGAACGAATGAACTTATCCGCAACCCCAACGGCATACACAAAGCCTGTACACACCGCCTGGACGTCGAAGGCCGCCGGGCCATGGATGCCGAGACGAGCCTGCAAGAGACAGGCCGTGCTGGGGAAAACCTGATCTGCCGTGGTGGTTGCAACCACGATCAGATCGATCTGATCTTTCGCAACACCGGCCATCTGCATGGCGTTTAGCGCCGCTTTCTCAGCCAGGTCGCAGGTAAACTCGTCTTCAGCCGCAATATGACGTTTTCTAATACCGGTGCGCTCAACAATCCACTGATCGCTGGTCTCCACCATCTTTTCTAAATCCTGATTGGTCAGAATCTTTTCAGGCAGATAGCTGCCGGTTCCTGTAATACGGGAATGAATCACGCGCTTTCCCTTGTCTCCAGATGTGCCTTGACCTGCTCCGCGATGCGTGATGGCACATCATTGATGGCCTCTTTACGCGCGATATCGATGGCATTGGCAAAAGCCAATTTATCCGCACCACCATGACTCTTGATCACGATACCCCGCAATCCGAGCAGACTGGCGCCGTTATACCTGCGAGGATCGATGCGCTTTCTGAACCTGCGCAGCACCGGCAGTGCAATCAATCCCGTCAGTTTGGTCAGAATATTCTTTTTGAAGGCGTCCTTCATGAAATGACTGATCATTTTGGCCACACCTTCACTACTTTTCAACGCAACGTTTCCCACGAATCCGTCAGAGACGATGACGTCTGTTCCTCCCTTGTAGATGTCATCACCTTCAACATACCCAATGTAGTTGAGTGAGCTGCCGGCCAGGAGATCATGTGCCTCCTTGACCTGTTCATTACCCTTGATCTCCTCTTGGCCTATGTTTAGGAGACCTATCCTTGGCGTGTGCAAGTCGGCTACCGCGGATACGAGTTCACTTCCCATCACCGCGAACTGAAACAGATGGGATGCTGTGCAGTCCACATTTGCCCCGAGATCGAGCATGAAAGTCTCCCCCTCGATGGAGGGCAACGCCGTTATGATCGCCGGCCGATCCACATTGGGCAGCATCTTCAATACGAAACGTGACGTAGCCATCAGAGCCCCGGTATTGCCGGCACTGACACAGGCGTCGGCCACTCCCTCCTTGACCAGATCGATAGCCACCCGCATGGAAGAGTCCTTTTTATTGCGCAACGCTTTAGAGGGTAATTCATCCATCTCGACCCGCTGAGTGGCATGGTGGACTCTCAAGCGATCATTAAAATCTTGATCGCCAATCTTGGCCTGCAACTCTTCCTGCGGTCCGACCAGGATGAGGGATGTTTCCTTGTCCCGCCTGAGGTATTCCAATGCAGCGGCAACCACGACATCTGAACCGTGGTCTCCCCCCATAGCATCGAGTGAAATGGTGACAGCCTTACTCATTGAGAAGTTATTCAGACCCAGAAAAAAAGAACCCGGCAAAGGTCATTTAACCTGCCAGGACTTAGTCTCACCGAATGTCAGGGCCGTTTTACTGGCCTCATTCACCTTTGGTGTCAACCACCTTACGTCCTCGATAGAAACCATCCGCGGTGACGTTATGGCGCAGGTGAGTTTCTCCGGAAGTAGAATCGATTGAGAGTGTTTCTCCCTTGAGTGAATCGTGTGCACGACGCATCCCGCGCTTCGATGGGGTCTTTCTGTTTTGTTGTACAGCCATAGCTGAACTCCTGATTATCGGTAAACTTACTATTCGTCATGCCGTTTCAATTGGGCCAACACGGCAAACGGGCTCTCTTGCAAAGCAACTGAGTCTATATCGGGTTCGGCTCCCCGGACCGACGGACACTCATCGATGGCATGCATAGGTACCTGCGGCAGTGCAAGTAGCATTTCATCTTCAATCAGATCCCGGAGTTGGACCTGGTTGCTGACCACCAATTGTGGATCCAACTCGTCAGGCAGATTATCTGCTTCCACCAAGCCCTCAACAAATGCCAGTGACATTTTCGAATCGACTTCAAAGGCCATCGGCCCTAGACAACGTTGACACTCTAAAATCAGTTGAGCCGTGACTCTCCCACGCAGACAGGCTCGCCGTTGCTTGTCGCGGTAAAACTCCAGATCGAAACAGACCTCACCCTGCGAGTCTGCAAGACAAACGCTCAGCCTGGTCAAATCACCGAGCAAGTAGCAGCCGTTGACCCGTTTGGCCAAATCGGCAAATCGCCAAGGATCAAATCGATCAGGCAGGTGTTGCGACATAAGCGCGCGATTCTATTACGGAAAGCCCTGATCTGTCAAAGTAAGAATGTGTGCTCTCGGTATCCCAGTCTGGAGACGTACACTGCGGAAGACTTGATCAGGATGACTCTCATTACCGACCAACAGATGCCTGAGAATCCTACAGACAGGTGCATCTTGCGAGCCTCAGGGCGGGCGGTTAGGTTGAGGAACGCAACGTCCTGATTTTAATCACAGGTCATGGCAAAAATTGAGTATCTCCACACGAAAAACGTGGAGTGGGTGATGATTCCTTGAAGTTCTGCTCGGCTGATGCGCGCACCTCGGGGAAACGCCCAGAGCTGCGGTCCTGACTCACCCGACCAGTGCCAGAAGGATACCCGCGGCAACTGCGGAGCCGATGACGCCGGCCACATTTGGCCCCATGGCGTGCATCAGCAGAAAATTATGGTGGTTGGTTTCGAGCCCGACTTTGTTAACCACCCGCGCTGCCATGGGAACAGCCGATACCCCGGCGGCTCCAATCAAGGGATTGATTTTACCGCCAGTGAAACGGTGCATGAGTTTACCCATTAAGACGCCTGCAGCCGTGCCGACACAGAATGCGAATGCGCCAAGCGCCAGGATACCCAGGGTTTCTACGGTCAAGAATTTATCCGCAGACAACTTGGAACCCACCGCCAAGCCAAGAAAGATCGTGACAATATTGATGATCTCGTTCTGCGCGGCATGACTGAGGCGTTCCACGACCCCACTCTCACGTAACAGATTGCCAAATGTCAGCATCCCGATCAGCGGTGCCGCCGATGGCAGAAAGATGATGCATAACATCAATACAGTTAACGGGAACAACACCTTCTCCATCTTGCTCACATGCCGGAGTTGCTGCATCTCCACATTTCGTTCACCCTCGGTTGTCAGCAGACGCATGATCGGTGGCTGGATGATCGGTACCAGGGCCATGTACGAATAGGCAGCAACCGCGATGGCGCCCAGTAAATCCGGGGCAAGACGCGATGCGAGGAAGATGGCGGTCGGCCCATCCGCACCGCCTATAATGGCGATCGCCGATGCGTCAGCCAGGGTGAAATCGAACCCGGGGATAACATTCAGGGCCAGAGCCCCAATCAGGGTGAAGAATATCCCGAATTGTGCCGCAGCACCCAGGAGCAAGGTCCAAGGCATGGCTATCAGAGCACCGAAGTCGGTCAGTGCGCCAACTCCCATGAAGATGAGCAGCGGAAATATCCCTGTTTCTATGCCGACCTGATAGATATACCCAAGCAGACCGTCAGCACCGCCGATACCGGCCAGCGGGATATTGCTTAATATCGCGCCAAATCCGATGGGGAGCAGTAGCAGTGGCTCGAATTTTTTCACCACAGCCAGGTAGATCAGCAGACCACCGATACTCATCATCAGCGCCTGCCCCCACTCTAGATTGGCAATCCCGGTGGATTGCCATAAGGGTTCAAGTCCTATTTCAATCATATATCAAGATAGACTCACCAATGGGGTACCAACCTGTACGGCATCACCCTCTTTTACCAGTATCTCCGCAACGACGCCGGCGCCGCTGGCCCGTACCTCGGTCTCCATTTTCATGGCTTCGAGCACCATCACGACATCACCTGCTGAAACCTGCTGTCCCTGGCTGACAGTGATCTTATAGATATTGCCTGCCAGTGGGGCATCGATCGTTCCACCGGCAGCTAAAGAACCCTTGGTTTCTGTTGCAGGTCTCGATGGCCGAATGCCACTCAACGCCCCCGATGGGCCGACCTTGACGTCATAAATGACCCCATTGACCTCCACTTGATAGGCTTCCGTGCCAGCTGTCTCAGCTGTTTTATGAGTTTCGGGTTGGGGCTCCGGTTCACTGCCAGGTACCGGCTCGAAGGCCGACGGGTTGTTGCGATTCTCAAGAAATTTTAAACCGACCTGTGGAAACAGCGCATAGATCAGCACATCATCGATCTCTTGTTGCGCCACGGTGATTCGGTGTGTTTTGACCAATTCACGAAATTCATTGGTGAGCTTGTCCATTTCGGGACTGAGGAGATCGGCAGGGCGACAGGTAATCGCCTCTTGCCCTTGCTCAAGCACTTTGAGCTGTAAGTCAGCATTTACCGGTGCTGGGGTGGCCCCGTATTCACCCTTCAGTACGCCCGCGGTCTCTTTGGCGATGTTTTTATAGCGTTCACCGGTGAGAACGTTCAGTACCGCCTGGGTTCCGACGATCTGGGAGGTAGGTGTAACCAGTGGAATGAAACCCAGATCCTCGCGAACCCTTGGAATCTCTTCCAACACCTCATCCAGTCTTTGGTGCGCACCCTGTTCCCGCAATTGGTTCTCCATGTTGGTCAGCATGCCACCCGGAACCTGTGCGACCAGGATGCGTGAGTCTATGCCCTTCAATGCACCTTCGAATTTGGCATATTTCTTTCGCACCTTGCGAAAATACGCAGCGATTTCCTCTAAAAGAGTCAGGTTCAAGCCGGTATCGCGCGCGGTTCCTTCGAGAATTGCCACTACCGATTCAGTGGGTGAGTGTCCGTAGGTCATGCTCATGGATGAGATGGCCGTATCCACCATGTCGATACCGGCCTCCGCCGCCTTGACGGCCGTGGCGGTACTCATACCCGTTGTTGCATGACATTGCATGGCGATCGGGATCGAACAGGCGGTCTTCAATTGAGTGACCAGATCAAAGGCCACATAAGGTCTCAGGAGGCCAGCCATGTCTTTGATACAGATGGAATCACAACCCATGGATTCCAGTTCCGTACCCATTTTCACCCAGTAATCCAGATCATGCACTGGACTCACCGTGTACGACATGGTTCCCTGTGCATGTTTGCCGGTCTTCAAGGTCGCCTTGATTGCCGTCTCGAGATTTCGCAGATCATTCATCGCATCGAAGATGCGAAAGACATCGACGCCGTTGGTCGCGGCCCGTTCGACGAATGCCTCAACCACATCGTCCGCATAATGCCTGTACCCGAGAATATTCTGCCCCCTCAGCAACATCTGCTGTGGTGTGTTGGGCATGGCCGCCTTGAGTTCGCGGAGCCTCTCCCATGGATCCTCACCCAAGAACCGGATACACGCATCAAATGTCGCCCCACCCCAGGACTCGAGTGACCAGAAACCGACCTGATCAAGCTTCTCTGCGATCGGCAGCATATCTTCAAGCCGCAGTCTGGTCGCGAAAAGAGACTGATGGGCGTCGCGCAGCACGACATCAGTGATACTTAGGGGTTTAATCTGACTCATAAATATCCATTGTACAGGCCTTTACTGGCCTATCTTCGAATCCAAAGTTGATCTGAGTTTACAGCGATTTCAGTTGTGTGTCGTGCGATAGCGGCTAATCGCTGCGGAAATCACAGCAATCAGGTCTCCCCTTACGTCATCCGATGGGTGAACCGTTGGTGCTGGCTGTACAATTTGAGCTGGTTTCGCTACCTGACGCTCTGACGCAAGGGCAAATCTGGACATCCCCAACATGCTCAAAACCAGCAGGACAAGGAAACTGAATACGATCCCCATGCCCACTAACATCAGGTTCAAACCCGCCAACAATAAATCAGTAATCGGCATTAGTATTATTGAAATTTTTTCGTCTGGGACCATTTTTACGTCTCCGACGAGCCCAGTGTCAAGCTCTCAGAATTTCTGAACACAGTTTATTAGCCTGTGTTTTAGTTAACCTAACTGAAATTTATTAAGAATATCCATGATAATTATTGGAAAATCCAATGATTGATCATACTCGTTGAATTACAGACTGATTGTGCTTATCCTGAAGGCCCTTCCATGATGGTTACTCCTGGCAGTGGCTACTCCAACGACTCCCTGATGAAGTAAAGGGTCTAATCGAGCCGCTTACACTCAAACCACTAAATCAAGAATTTCGCTAATGACTGCAGCTTCATCTTCAGCACGCCCGATTGTCTTGGCTTCAACATCGCCCTTCCGTCGTGAACTCCTACAGAGACTCGGACTGGACTTTACGGTAGCTGCGCCGAATATCGACGAATCGGCCAAACCGGAAGAACAGCCGGATCAATTGGTACGACGTCTCGCCCAGCTTAAGGCCAAAGCCGTGGCTACCAGCCATCAGCATGCTTTGATTATCGGTTCTGATCAGGTTGCGACGATCAACGGAAAAATCTTAGGTAAACCGGGTGACCATCAGAAGGCAATCGAACAACTGACTCTAGCATCTGGTCAAAAAGCCACTTTCTTTACGGGTTTGTGCCTTTTCAACAGCGCAACGGGTAATACCCAAGTTTGTTGCGAGCTATTTGACGTGTACTTTCGTTGCTTGGATCCTTTGGATATCGAGAACTATCTACAGCGTGAAAAGCCCTATAACTGTGCTGGGTCGTTCAAATCAGAAGGTCTTGGGATCACTCTATTCAGTAAAATGGCTGGTGACGATCCCAACACACTGATCGGCCTACCGCTCATGCGCCTGGTGGATATGTTGAGATCTGAAGGGGTAAACCCCCTGGATACCTAAACAATGGAGTTCAGGTATCGCTAAAACACGAGCTCGGCGACAGCTTGAGTATCATCATCCAAGCGCAGGGTATCATTTTCATCGGGGTTGGAAAAAACTCGAGCAAAGGCCTGCACCGTCTGTCGATCGATCGTCGCCAACGGATGGTCTGTTCCCTCATGTGACAATATATTTGCCACCTGAACCAGATCCACGTAATCGACCGGGGCATCGCCGGGGTCCCGCTTCAGATCTTCATGTTGTGCTGCGACATCGACAACCCTCGGATCGAACTTCCAGAGCTTGATGATACTGCTCCCAAGCTGGGGATGAAGTTTATCCAAGAGGCGATCAAGAAACTCAGGATTTCGGGTCATTTCCTCGTATTCACAAGCCTTGATCAAAAGTGGAATTTTCCCGATGTCGTGCACCAAGCCAGCCACTAAGGCAATATCAGGATCAAGTCTGTGATGTTGTTTCGCCAGCATAGCGGCATGTGCCCCAACCTTCACAGAATGTCCCCAAAGCTTTTCCATACGCCGTTCAATTGCCTTGATGGGTGTGCGAAATACCTCCTTCATCGAGACTGCATAGACTGCATTCTTGACTCTTTGAAATCCGATTCGAGTGATAGCCAGTTTGATAGAGGTAATCGTGTGAGTGCCACGATATAAAGGGCTGTTTGCATAGCGAATCAGGCGAGCGGTGAGTGCCGCATCCTTCGAGATTACTTTCTCCAAGTCAGCTGCTGAACTCCCCGCATCATTGATGACTAATAAGGCTTCTAAGGCAAGGGTGGGCAAGGTTGGCAGGTTGATATTGTTGGTACGGAGATCTTCCCGAACCGCATTCACAAAATCCTGTACAGGGAAAGATTCTATTTCCCTTTGCTTGCGCTCCTCAGGGGTCTCTGAAGTGATGACCTCACCATCTGAAAGCTGAAAGACTGACTTTGGCATGGTAATGCTTACATCGGCATCATCTCAAAGAAAGTTTAGGACAAAAATTTCGTGAAAACACAAGGAGTATGCCGGTAGCATTGTGACCGTTATGAACAAGATTCATACCAATGAGGATATTTTGAAACAACTCTCACTGCGATCACCACACCAGTTCATTCTTTAAATGATTAAGTGTTAAATAACATCACTTTAGAATCTCATTCGAGCAGCCCTCAGGGAGGAGAATCTTAAGAAAAACAAACTTTTGCCGATTATCTAGCTTGCAGAAGCAAGCTTCTGCTTGGTTCCAGACAACACATACGGTAGATAATCGTGAGCCTAGATACAGTCGTGACTTCAGTCATCAACCAGAATAATAATCGACCTTCGATTCTCGTTGTGGATGACTCTCGTGTCGTACGAATTTCCCTCAAAAACATCCTCCAGGAACGGTATGAAATCATCGAGGCTGAAGACGGAGAGAAAGCTTGGGAACTGCTCCAGGAGAATCCTGGAATCAGACTGATTTTCTCGGATCTTACTATGCCAATACTCGATGGGAGGGGGCTACTCCGTCAACTCCGTTCATCTGATGACAACAACCTTCGGACCCTTCCACTCATCATCGTTACGGGTAGAGAAGAAGATCCAGCGATACGCACACAACTCATCGAGGAAGGTGCTAACGATCTCGTTACAAAACCCTTCAATCCTGACGATATAACCGGGCGGGCAGAACGCTATGTTACGAAGCAGTCGGAGAGCACACAGAATGACTCACCAACAGATGCAGATGTTCTCAGAGGCATTTTAAGCAAGGTTGATTTCACCCAACTTGCCAGAAAGCAGCTCTCATTCGCGATACGGAATAAAAACGAGATGGCGTTTCTGCTGATGAAATTCGATAAGTTCGACAAGATCACTCAACATTATAGTGATCCGGCAATCGAACACATCTTGTTGTCTACTGCAGAAATCATCCGTTCTTACACCCGCATAGAAGATATTCTTTCCTATTTTGGGGAAGGTACTTTCGCCATTCTGTGCCCGGCAGCAAACTCTGTTGGTACGAAATATCTAGGTCGAAAGATATTAACCGACCTTCAAGCAAAAAAGTTCTATTTGGGAGAATCTGATACAACCGTCACCGCGAGCATTGGTGTATCTGCTCCAGACATTAAACCTGGCACTACTCTCAATAACCTGTTGATTCTCGCCGAGCAGCGGATGGAGGCAGCAATCAATGCCGGTGGTAACAGAGTCGTAGATAAAGGCAATGCGACTCTAACGCCAGTGAGTACGTTGCTGTCTGAAGATTCAGCGTTCTCATCAGAGAAAGAAGAACTCCTCAAACAGACTGAAATTTCCATGCGAAAGCTGGCCGCTCAAGAAGCACAAATAAGAAACGGGGAGCATGCTCATGCTGATAATGTGTCATCATTTGCGATTGAGAAAATCAATGATGAACTGATACATGTTGAGCATGAAAACAGCCTGCTGAAGGAAGAACTGGAGAGCTTAAAGAAGCAAACTGAAGGAATCGAACAACTGCAGAAGCAACTGTATGAAACCGACGCCCTGCAACAACAGACTCAATTGAAATATCAACAACTGCAAGAAGACCATGAAAAGCTGAGATTACGCACGGAGGCAGTCGAATCGAATCAAAGCCAACTCAGGGAGACTGATGACGATCACTCGATTGTCGAAGAACATCTTCTTCGAGAAAGTGAGAACTTGCAAAATGAGCTGAATAAGGCCAAAGAACAGATCGAGGAATCTGTAAGGGCCCAGCGGGAGTCAGACGCCGAAATCGCTGACCTGAAACAAAAATTGATCTCGCAAAAAGAGGCGTTTGAAGTAGAATTGGCTGATGAACATATGATGCGTGCCATGGCGGAAAATAAATTGGCTGAGTTGGAAGAGCATTTAAGCACAGA
>JASJBU010000145.1 GCA_030066355.1 Gammaproteobacteria bacterium
CCCTCGTATCAGCAGGAAACCCTCCTGACAACGAGTGAACTGCAACGGCTGGAAGCGAATTGGCGAATGATGGATGCCATGATCACCAATGCGGTCAAGCAATATGCGGCCGCGACGGGTCAGCAAGAGTTGCGAGATATTTTGTTGGATATCCTGTTGGATGCCCGGTACCGGCTGAAGGATGCGTTGATGATGCCGGTCAGCCGTGCAGATGATCCAGTACGCCACTGGTTTATCCAGAGCTGGCAGCGGTTGGGGCCGGTATTGCGGCAGATCAGCCTTGAGAGGCCTGGTCAGGAACCTATGCTGATCGTCAGCCTGGTGACTGCAAACAATGCGCTTCGTGCCCTGGATCGGTTGGGACCCGCCATCGGTCTGGAGGTTTCCGCAGATGGCCTGAGGCGCATGGGGCGCTTGCTCATCAATCCGCCGGGCGTGGATCCATTGCGTTATGATGAAGCCATCGATCCGGAACTTCGCCGACTCTTCGAGTTGCCGGCCGCATCCGGCACAGCTGAGCCGACTGGATTTTATTTTGATCTGTGGCCCATTCGCTGCGCCTGGGCCAAGCGCTCGGGTGATCGTCTAAACCTGTGGGTACCGCAGAAAAATGAACTGCCAACCTATCTATCCGAGATGCGGGAGCTACTCGTCGACAATGCCGAGCAGATAGCCAGGGAGAAAAATCTTAAGCCATCCATGGTTGAGTTGTATCGGCGCACGGTGCTGACAACGGCCTGGCAGGAGAGTTGTTGGCGACAGTATGTGGTGGAAAAGAAAAAGATCGTTCCCCTGAGGTCCAATACCGGGGATTCCGGCCTGATGCAGTTGAATGAACGGGTCTGGCGTGGATTATACGATCTTCAAAAGCTGCGTTGGGATATCGCATACAACGCTCGGGCGGGTGCTGAGATCCTCTCCCTGTATTTACTCAGATACGCCCTGAAAAGAGGTGAACAGAAACATCCGGGCGGATTGGATAATCTGGCGAGGGCCACTTATTCCGCCTATAACGGCGGGCCTGGACAGACTTCACGCTATCGTAATCCCACAGCAGCTCCTTCACTCAAGAAGATCGATGCGGCATTCTGGAAGAAATATCAAGCCGTCAAGCAAGGCGGGGAGATGCAGGTGGCAGAGTGTCTGGGTGGTGACGCGAAGCATATCCGTGCAAAACCCCGGATAGACAAGCCAGAAAAACAGCGGAGCCAGGCTACAGACAAGCAGCAGCCAAGCGCTGCTAAAACCGCCAAGAGCGTCGGTAGAGCCTGGGTGTTGGCACAGCATGAGGATCATTACACTCTACAATTGGCGGTCTTCAGCTCCATGAAAGCAGTGCATAAGTTCAGAGACGAAAACAATTTACCAGGGATCGTGGCCGTTGCGCCGGTCGTTAAGAACCAACAGGTCCAGTTTGTCGTACTGAATGGCAGTTTTAAAACCAGGTCGGCGGCAGACCGGCAGAAACTGCGCTACACAAGACTCAAACCCTGGGTTCGGCAGTTTTCTGACATTCGCGCGAGCATACAACGATAGCTACAGTCCCAGACACTGTCAGAACCATATGGTGGCTGTGAAGAGAGAGAAGAGGGTGCTAGTGGGCCAGCATATTTTTTGAGGTGTTGAGAAATATCTTCCCTTTGTTGTCTATAATTCACTAACAATCCAAAATCACGCATTCTGATTTCTCAATGGCCCGGTTAACCCAAAGACCCGTATTTCTCAATCTGCTGAAAATCAAACTTCCGTTGATGGGTCTGGTGTCCATCGGCCACCGCATCACCGGCGTGGTGCTGTTCCTCTCCATCCCGCTATTGCTGTATCTGCTGGGGCTGTCACTCTCTGGCCCTGAAGGCTTCGCGCAGACGGCGGCCATCGTTCAGTCCATCGGCTTCAAACTGTTGGCCTTCGTGCTTTTCTGGGCGCTGTTGCATCACTTGTTGGCGGGGATTCGCTATCTGCTGCTCGATCTGGATGTCGGGATCGATCTGCCGGAGGCCAGGACGTCCGCGTTGAGCGTGTTCATCGGTGGAGCGGTGTTGGCGGTCATGGGCGGGTTTCTCTTATGAGCAGACAGATGGCGGGTTTCCGGGCCTGGTTCCTACAGCGTGCGACTGCGGTCTATCTAGGATTGTTTATCCCGATTGCCCTGATAAATCTCCTGTTGGATCCACCGGCCGGTTATACGGACTGGCAAGGCAGATTGGCAAATCCCTGGGTGTATGGCACGGTAATTCTGTTTGCCTTGTCGGCCTTGTTGCATGCCTGGATCGGTATGCGGGATATCCTCCTCGATTATGTCAAACCAGACTCGGTGAGAATCGCCGCACTTGTAGCACTCGCCAGCTCGCTGGTCCTGCTCGGGTTCTGGTTGTTGGTGATTCTGATCACTAGAGTCGATGTGCTTGGTTAGCACTTTTCCTTGGTGGTAGCTAGGCCGATTGGCGGAGAGGGGCATTCCCGGATTTTCATGTTTTGCAATTTGAGTGAGATGAACACATGCCGATAGAGCGACGACGCTTTGATACTCTGATCATCGGCGCCGGGGGTGCCGGCCTGCGTGCAGCCCTGCAGCTTGCCGAGGCGGATGTGCGGGTCGCGGTGGTCTCCAAGGTTTTTCCGACCCGCTCCCACACCGTGGCCGCCCAAGGCGGGATCAACGCAGCGCTGGCGAATGTCACCCCCGACAACTGGCACTGGCACATGTATGACACGGTCAAGGGCAGCGATTATCTAGGGGATCAGGATTCGATCGAATTCATGTGCCGCGAGGCGCCGCAGATCGTCTATGAGCTGGAGCACTTCGGGGTGCCGTTCTCGCGTCTGGACAACGGCCGCATCTATCAGCGCGCCTTCGGTGGGCAGAGCCAGAACTTCGGCGGCGCACAGGCCACCCGGACCTGCGCGGCGGCGGACCGCACCGGCCATGCGATCCTGCACTCGCTCTATCAGCAGAACATCCGCGCCAACACCCACTTTTTCGATGAATTTTTCGCTATCGACCTGTTGCGCCACGAAGAGGGCGATTTTCAAGGCGCGCTGGTCCTGGAAATCGAGACCGGCGAGCCCCTGTTAGTCGAGGCACGCACAGTCCTGCTCGCCACCGGTGGCTGCGGTCAGTTGTTCCGCACCAATACCAACGCGCACATCAACACGGGTGACGGCATGGCGATGGCCCTGCGTGCCGGCATACCGCTGCAGGACATGGAATTCTTTCAATTTCACCCCACCGGCATCGCCGGCAAGGGGCTGCTGATCACCGAGGGCGCCAGAGGTGAGGGCGGTCACCTGCTGAATGCACAGGGTGAGCGTTTCATGGAGCGTTATGCCCCGAACGCCAAAGAACTGGCCAGTCGGGATGTGGTGAGCCGCGCCATCTCCACCGAGGTGAGAGAGGGCAGGGGCTGCGGCCCCGACAAGGATCACGTACTGCTCAAGCTTGAACACCTGGGCGAAGCGGTCGTGGCCAAGCGCCTGCCGGGGATCCGTGAGACGGTCAAGACTTTTATGCATGTCGATCCGGCCTATGAGCCGATCCCGGTGTTTCCCACCGCCCACTATGTGATGGGCGGCATCCCCACCGATCGTTTTGGCCAAGTGATGGAGACCGCCGATAACCACGTCGCCCGAGGGCTCTATGCCGCCGGCGAATGTGCTTGCGTATCGATCCACGGTGCCAACCGGCTGGGGGGCAATTCGCTGCTCGATATCCTGGTGTTCGGCCGTTCCGCCGGCAACAGCATCATCGACTATCTGGGTCAACAGCGGACCACCCGGGCACCCTCCGAAGAGGCGATCGACCGCGCCATGTCACGACTCGAACGCTGGGAGCGGGCCGGTGAAGGTGAAACCGTCGAATCCTTGAGGGCCGACATGAAGCGTGTCATGGAGACCCACTGCGGGGTGTTCAGAAACGAGCAAGTGATGCGCGAGGGCATCGCTGAGCTGCAAAAGCTGCGTGAGCGCCTGCCCGAGGTGCGCCTGCGGGACACCAGCCGGGTCTTCAATACCGCGCGTATCGAAGCCCTGGAACTGGAGAACCTGATGGACATCGCCATGGCCACCATGATGTCCGCCGAGGCCCGTCAGGAGAGCCGCGGCGCCCATTCCCGCGTCGACTACCCGGAGCGGGATGACGAGAACTGGTTGAAACACAGCCTATATTATCTACGCGACGACCACCTCGCGTTCAAACCGGTGCAGACCCGGCCAATGACGGTCGAGGCCTTTCCGCCCAAACCGCGCGTCTATTAATCGGGGATCAGCCATGTTATTCGAGATTTACCGATACAATCCCGATCGAGATGATGAACCCTATATGCAGTCGTTCGAGCTCAAGGAGGTCAAACCGGGCATGATGTTGCGGGATGCCCTGCTGGCCCTGAAAGCGCAGGACGAAAGTCTGACCTTTCGTCACTCCTGCGGGGAGGGGGTATGCGGCTCCGACGGACTCAACGTCAACGGGCGCAACTGCCTGGCCTGCATCACCCCTTTGTCCGACCTGAAAGAACCCATCGAGGTCCGCCCCTTTCCCAGCATGCCGGTGATCCGCGACCTGGTGGTGGATATGCAACCCTTTTATCGACAGTATCGGGCGGTCAAACCTTACCTGCAGCATCGTGACCCGCAACCGGAGAACGAGCTGCTGCAAACCCCCGAGGAACGGGAAGCACTCGATGGACTCTATGAATGTATCCTCTGTGGTTGCTGCTCCACCTCCTGTCCTTCATTCTGGTGGAACCCGGACAAGTATCTGGGCCCGGCGGCACTCTTGCAGTCCTGGCGTTTTCTCGCCGACAGCCGGGATCAGGCGACTGATGAACGGCTGGACGAGCTGGACGGTCCCTACAAACTCTATCGCTGCCACAGCATCATGAACTGCGTGGATGTCTGCCCCAAGGGGCTCAACCCCACTCGGGCCATCGGCCAGATCCGTAACCTGATGCTTAAGAAATCGGTCTGACCGGGAGGGGGACATCCCGTGGCTATTTTATCTCCAGCCGCAGATTCTCCGGGTTAACCTCAAGCTGGTCACAACCAATCTTTTGCCACCCAGTTTTCATACATAAAAAACATTAAATACAGTAATTTGCGCTATTAAATTAAAGTATTTAGTAGAAAATGATCGAGATCCGATACTCTAGCCGTAACTAACATCCGTGAACCTGACCAGCTCGGCACGAGGGCAGGTTCCGCATGGTGTGGTTACCCTTTATGCATTTTTAATGTTCGAGAAAGATACATCAAATACAAAGAGATAAGATTGAATACCAAGAAAACGGGTGATTTTTAAGACCAGAGTCAAGTTTCAGTGATAGCCTCCAGCGGGGTTTATCCGAACCATACAGAGGTTGGGTAATCCGCAACAACTCAACAAAGGTGTGATTGGAGGACTCGGTTTTCACGGCTTTTCTCCCGAAAGCAGGTGTATTTCTGGTATGTCGGCCCATGGCAAGGGAATAATCAACTCTTGCTATGGAAATATTCCCTGTTTTTCTCGACAAGATTGCGCCATGATAATTGTATGGGTCCCTGAAAGAATCACAGGGAAACTCTCTTTTGGCTCGTTCGTTTGGGCAAGATCCCAAGCTGGATAAAGCTTTGTTGACGTCGTTCTGACCAAAGTTATTTGGTTTTGAATGTGTTGTATCGTTTTGATAGCAATCCGTGTTAACAGGTCGGTAGATGATGAAATGGGGAATCAAGAAAAAAGCAGAAAGTACCGATAAGCCGCTGCCACAGAAACAGTTGTCGAAATTATCCCAGAGCGGTCAGTTTTATGGCGTGAAAATACAGCGCAGCAGTTGTACGGCCTGTTCCAACCTGGCCGGCAAGGTCTTCCCCTTCGAAGATGCACCGCTGTTGCCACTGAAAGACTGCGATGCGGTCAATTGCACCTGTGAGTATCTGGGAGTTGTCGATCCAAGAAAGACCCCGGAGAGGCGTTCAGGCAATGATCGCAGGATCGACATCAGAATGAGCACGGAACGGCGTTACGGACAGGATCGACGTTCCAAAGTCGACAACTGGATCGGTTATGACTTCTGAGGATGGTGGAACAATCCAGAGGTACCTGATTCCTGAGTAACGACATGACCTCATAGCGAGTTGAATCATCCTGCGGGCTCGCTGTGTCTTACCGAACACCCTCCTGCGCCGACCCATTGCGCAAGCGTCACCGAATGCCGAGGTGACGATCCTATCTGATCCTTCCGGGTCATCAGGCTGCTTGACACCTTCCTGCAGATCTCAGGGATGAAAAAGTTGACAAATGGAGCGATGAGTCGTTAGGCCACCTGGGGTATAGTGTGCCGTGGAAGTCTGCTTGCCCACGGCAGGCGCTCCCGAATATAACACTAAGAATCTCGAGAATTCGAAACAAAGGCTTGCTTGTGAATAGAACAATAATGCTTATGCTGCTGTTGGCGGTTGTGCGGACCGCCACTGCGGATAAACCGCAGGCGTTGCAGGAACCGGATCTTGTCGCAACATCCCTGGCGGAGTTGGGCTTCGTGAGCGGTTACACCTTCGAAGGGCTGCAATCCAATCATGAAAAAGTATTCCATTTTCCCGTACCTCGCTCAACAGTCTCTGGCCCCGGCGAGTTGATCATCGACTATGCAAGCTCCCCGCAACTGGACGCGCGTTCTATGTTGCGGGTCGATGTCAATGGCGCGCCGAAGATTGCTCGGCATCTCGGGCGAGAGGCGTCGCGGGGACGCTTGTCGATCCCCTTGGACCAGGCGGAGCTGCAGCGATTCGAGTATCTGAATGTGGCCGTCAAGGCCTCGCTGCTGGTCAACGGCGACCGCTGTCTGAACGATCGACTGCAGATCAACTATCTGCATCTGCAGCCTGACAGTGGTCTGCGTCTGCAGCTCAAATCTCAGGCGGGGAGTCTGCGCGAGGCCTGGGATCTGTTACCGAAACGGGTCGGCATTTCACTGCCCACGCAGCTGACCGAGCAGGCCTTCGCGAATGCCCTGCTGTTGGCCCGCCATCTACAGCGGGATGGAAAGCGAGTGGAGTTCGTTCACCTGCCCAGTTTTGCAGATCTGGTGGTTTCCGACAGACAATCATTGGAACAAGCTATCGAGCAACGCTATCTGACCGACGAAGAAATGCGTCTGGCCTATGGGATCGAGAGCATCCCCTTGCCACCGGCCAAGGATGCCTATTTGCTGAGACTGCCGGACCGGCAGGTCGCGGTGTTTTCAGAACCCTTCGCCAATCTGCCGGCAGATTTGTTCAGTACCACATGGCGCAAGGTAGCCTTGGGCAGTGCCTATGATGCACGGGTCGAGGACACGCAGGCCGACCGGGTCGACGGACAGGACGGCTTCAGGGTGCCACTCGAGCGTCTGGGGCTGGATCTGAGCACCCGCTATGTCAGTCGCAGCACCAGCTGGTTTTTGCCGCTGACACCAAGCAAACTGGCGGGGGATCTGCGCCCCGATGTGTTACATCTGGAGATGATCTCCAGTCCCAGCGACACACCGATCCCGCTCATGCTGCAGGTCTTTCTCAACGGGACCCTGCAAAGCGTCAAGACTCTGCCGAATGATGGGCAATTCCATCGCTATACGGTTTATCTGTCCCCCCATGATTACACACCAGGACACAACGACTTGCGGATCACGGTACAGCGTAACCTGATGAGTGGTGATTGCATGACTGAGCCGCCGGCCTATCCTGTCCAGCTCACCGCAAACAGCTATCTGGTGGTCTCTCAACAACGCGAGAAACCCCAGGAGTTCCATGACCTGCACGCCTGGTTCGCCAATGGTTTCGATCTACTGGTGCCCAAGCCGGATCTCGTTACCGGTTTGGCGAATCTCAGATTCTTGAGTAACCTGTTCAGCCACAACGACTATCCCTTGTTGGCGGAGCGCATCCGTTTTTTTACCCCGGGTCAAACCATCAGTACCCCAGACCCTTTCATCCTGCTGGGTGAGGGCGATCTGGAGGTGCGAGAGGCGGGGGTGTCTTTCCAACGAGGACGCATCCAGGTGCTGAACAGACAAGGCAGGATGTTGTTGGATGTGGACCGGTTGCCGCATTTGACCATCTCGCAATTGGTGCAGGCCGGGCAGAGTCATGGTCTGTGGATCTTGCCGAGGGATGCTGAACCGTCCCCTATGGAAAAGCCCTTGGTTTTGCAAAACAACTCGGTGGCCTTCTCCGATCCTCGGGGTCTGCTGCTGGCCTTGAATCCAGCATACCGGGAGATCAGTCAGATCGATTATCCGGAATACCAGGCCTGGTTCGATTATCTCGGCCGTTATCGATTCTGGTTGTTGGCCCTGGGCTGGCTGTTGCTAACCCTGCTGGTGGCACATCTCTACGGCAAGGCCCGTGAGCACCGACGGCTGGAGAAGGGCGCCTAGCCTTGGTCGGGGGTTTCCATCCTGGCCGGCAGCTCGGTGAGGTCCTGCTCGCACGAGGGCTCCTTAAACCTGCCCAACTCAGGGAGGCCCTGGCGTTACAGGTTGAGTGGGGGTCACGGCTTGGCGATATCGTATTGGCCAAGGGTTGGATTAGGGCATTGGATTTTTATACCGCGTTGGCTGAACACTACGGCAGGCCCTTCGTCAATTTACTCGAAGCAGGACCCGATGCAAGATTGCTCCGGCGTGACGAGATCCCTTACTACACGGAGCTGCTGGTGCTGCCTTGGAGGCGCCGGGGGAAGCGGATGCTGCTGGCCACGGCGGATCCGGGGCCGGCGGTCGAGGCCTTCGCCCGCCAACGCTGGGGTGATGAGGTAGATTTCGTTGTCACCTCGAAATTCGACATCATCTGGCTGTTGCAGCATAACCAGGATGATTACCTGAGTCAGCAGGCGGTCTACGAGCTCGCCGAGCGCATGCCCGAACGCTCGGCACGGCTGGTCTTTACCTTTCCTCAGTTGCTCGGCATGAGCCTGGTCGGTTATCTGCTGATGCTCTGCCTCGCACTCTGGCCGATACCCAGCCTGATCGGCTTGAATATTCTGGTCAGCCTGTTTCTGCTGATCAATTTCGGTTTGCGCGTGGTGTTGGTCTGGGTGGGCGGGGATCACCGCATCGACATCAAGGTCACCGAGCAGATGGTGACAGCGTTGGAGGACAAGGAGCTGCCGGTGTATACCATCCTGGTGCCCATGTATCGCGAGCCTTCGACCCTACCGGTGCTGAGCAGCGCCTTACGGCGCATGGACTACCCCCTGTCCAAGCTGGATATCAAGCTGATTCTCGAAGAGGACGACACCGAGACCATCGAATCGGCCAAGGCCCTCGCTCTGGAGAGCACCTTCGAGATCATCCGGGTGCCCGATTCCCTGCCCAAGACCAAGCCCAAGGCCTGTAATTACGCCCTGAACTTCGCCCGCGGCGAGCTGGTGACGATCTACGATGCGGAGGACAAGCCGGAGGCCGATCAATTGAAGCGGGCAGTGGCCGCCTTCCGCAACTCCAGCCGTAACACCGCCTGCATCCAGGCGCGGCTCAACTATTTTAACCAGGATGAGAATTGGTTGACCCGCATGTTCACCATGGAATACTCCCTGTGGTTCGATTTCTACCTACCTGCCCTGGAGGCCCTGCGGGTGCCGATCCCCCTGGGCGGCACCTCCAACCACTTCCGCATGCAGGTATTACGGGAGGTGGATGCCTGGGATCCCTTCAATGTCACCGAAGATGCAGACCTCGGAGTACGCTTCACCCAACTGGGCTATCGGGTCGGGGTGGTCAATTCCACCACCTTCGAAGAGGCCAACAACCATCTGGGCAACTGGGTCCGTCAGCGCTCGCGCTGGATCAAGGGTTACATGCAGACCTATCTGGTGCACATGCGCAGTCCCACCGTCTTCTACCGCTCGGTGGGGCGGGTCGGTTTCTGGGGGTTCCAGTTCTTCATTGGCGGCACCGTGATCAACGCCCTGTTGACCCCCTGGCTGTTCGGCATGTACCTGGTCTGGTTGCTCACCCAGACCCAGGCGCTGGATGTGATCTTCCCTCCGCTGCTGCTCTACATCAGCCTGTTCAATCTCCTGTTCGGCAACGGTTTCTTCATTTATGTGACGGCCCTCGGGGCCTTCAAGCGTCGTTATTTCCGGTTGATCCCCTATGCCATCACGGTGCCTTTCTATTGGGTACTCATGTCCATTGCCGCCTACAAAGCCCTCTGGCAATTGATCCACGATCCTTTCTATTGGGAAAAGACCCGGCACGGACTGAGCAGCTTCGAACACCATGACCTCAAATCCGCGCAAGATTAGTCCCGCCAGCCCCTGGTCGTTCCTGCTGCCCAGCCTGCTGCTCGGCGGCCTGTGCAGCTGGCTGCTCGAGCATCACTACCTGAATGACAGGGCCCTGCTGCACTGGACCAAGCTGCTCTCGATGCTGGATGCCAACGAGATCCACCTGGAGTACATCGGCCTGATGCATCCCCATGTGCCGATCTACCTGCTCGCACCTCTCTATTATCTCCCCGGACTGGCATCGCCGGCCGCCCCCTACCTGCTCTCGGTGCTGAGTGGAGGTCTGCTGCTGGCGATTTGGAACTATCACCTGCGCCTGAAACGTTACGCCTTGCGCTCGCGTGTCCTGCTGGTCCTGCTGGCCGCTGCCAATCCCCTGTTTCTGTGGGCGGTCACCAACGGCAGCGAGATGGCCTTGAGCCTGCTGATGTACTATCTGTTCTGTTTCGCGGTGCTGCGCACCCTGTTGCAGCGGGATTCCCGAGCCATCATCATGCTGTCGAGCGCATTGGCCGGTTACTTTTTCGTCGACGCGCGGACCTTTTATCTGGTCATCGCCTTCCTGCCGTTGATTCCGCTGGTGGCCCCGCCGAACATGCTGCGGGAGTCACCTCTGAGCGTGTTTTTCGTGATCAGCCTCCCGGTGGCGCTGGCGGCCGCCTCTTGGTTCTACCTCAACTGGATCTTTCACGGCGATGCCCGCACCTTCATCACGGTCCCGGACAGTGCCTTTCTGGGTGAGCTGCTTAATAGTCGGGAAAATCTCTGGCTGCTCGAATTCGGCGGCAGTTGGATTGTGCCGACTCTGCTGGCGTTGCTGCTGGCGATTGCCGCCTTTCCCGGCATGCTCTGGCAGGCCCGGGTGATCTGGCGTTCGCCGCGCCTGCGGCGAGCGCTACTGACGTTCTTTCTGGTGCCGGTGCTGGCGGTTGGGGTGAGCAGCAGCCGCTACTTTCTCAGCCATCCCATGGAGATGCTGTTCCTGCTCAATGCCGCCTGCATGGTCGGTCTGCTGCTCCTGCCCCGAGCCAGAATGAAACAGAAGGCCCTGGCGGCGCTCTTCCTGCTGCTCGGGGATCTCACGAGCGGTATTATCCTCTATCGTTTTGCCTCCCCGGATATGGCGGCCTGGCGTCTGGCCATTTCAGGACAGGGCAATGCCGCCATCCACCAGGAGGAACTGCGGCTCGGACAGTTTCTGGCGATGCATCGTCTGCCGACCCTGCTGGATGAACGGGCGGGTTATCGGATTGTCGCCGCCCGTGGCGATACCCAGCAACTGGTGCTCTCCTACATGCCGGAATTCAAGCTGGCGTTGCAGCGTTCTGATCCGGCGGTGGCGCAACTGGTGGTGTTCAATCCGGCCGATCGGCGGGCCTATCTGGACCGGGTCACCCAGCAGTATCCCGAGCTGTTTACCGATGGCATGCCGGGCTACCGCCTGGTCTACCGGAGCCCGAACTGGCATGTCTATCGCCAGGAAGCCGTGTTGCAGTGAAGCAGGGTGACTCGATCTGCCGATTGGCCGTTGCCCTGGCCCTGCTGACACTACTCACCGCCTGTGGTCGGATGGAGAGACTGCAGGGGGCCAATCTGCTGCAGAGCAGTAGCGTGGCCTTCGAGCAGGCGGCGACCGAGCAATCGATCCGTCATCTGCGTCAATTGGGTGCCAATGCGATTGCGCTGGTTGCTTTTCTGCAGCAGCCAGCTGTCGATTCGACAAGGATGGAAGCAGCCGGCGGTATGCACGAGCCCGGGCTGCGCAGGACTATCCGCTGGGCCAAGTCACACCGGCTGCGGGTCCTGTTGAAGCCCCAACTCCTGGTGCCGGGCAGTTGGGCCGGTGCCATCGCGCCGACTGACTGGGATGCCTGGTTCACGCATTATACGGCTCATCTGGAGCGACTGGCGCAGCTCGCCCGGGAAGAGGGGGTGGACAGCCTGGTGATCGGTACCGAGCTGAAGCAGTCCACCGGTCAGCCGCATTGGCTGAGATTGATCCGGCGTCTGCGGAAGGTCTACGACGGCCGACTTACCTATGCCGCCCATGGCCTGGAGGGAGTGCGTCAGGTCACTTTCTGGAAGCAGCTCGACTCTGCAGGGGTGACCCTCTATCCATCCCTTGGCGATGACCTGAACCGGGTCCCGCAACGCATTGCCGCCGTCAAGCAGGATTTGCACAGGCTTGCCTTGGATCTGCCGGTACCCCTGTGGGTGGCTGAAGTGGGTATCGCCTCGCGCAGTCAGGCTAACCAGCGGCCCTGGGCTTGGCAGGATCTGCGTCCGGAAGAGCAGGACGTGGATCTGTCACTGCAGGCGCGGGTGCTCGATCTATGGCTGGAGAGTCTCTCGGTGAACTGGCTGGAAGGGGTGTTGATCTGGGCCTGGTACAGCGATCCGGCAGCCGGTGGCGCGCAGGACAATGGCTTCACTCCACAACACAAGCCGGCTGAGCGGGTGCTCAGTTGCCAATGGTCGGGGCGCTGTTCATGACCATCCGGCCGTTACTGATGTGCCTTTTGTCTATACCCGGTATGTTGAGCGCCGGAGACTGGATGCTCTCCGAGGGGGAGCAGGGCCTGTACGCCGGTCTCTCCCTGTCCAGGGCCGACAGTTATTGGGACGATCAACGTGTACTGCAGGAGGAAGGTTGCAACAGCCGGCACTGGAGTCTGCAACTCCACTATGAATACGGCTATTCCTACTACCGGACCCTGTTCGTGTCCACTTCATTCGAAAAGGACCGCTGCGGCGATGAAAGCTCCACCGGCATACCCGATCTGAAGCTCGGCCTGCGGGGCAGGGTGAATCCATTCCGTAACGGGTATACCTGGGAGTTGGCCATGATTCTGCCGATCAACGGCGATACCCGGGACCGCCGCGCACCGGGCTCCGGCCTATTCGGTCTGGAGGCGGGACTCTATCGCACCTATCGGGACGACCCCTATGTCAAACCCTTTACTGTCTTGACGCGGGGTATCTGGGGCTGGGGGCTGAGCACGACGATCTGGTCTGGCGGGGGTGGAGCGGAGTTGCAGGGTGAGCTTAACTGGCGCAAGCGATTGAACAGGCTTTGGCGTTTTAAGGCCTGGCTGAGTGGTCACTATGCCCTCACCGGAACCCATGCCGGTGACCATTTCAGCAGCCGCAAGTCGAGCGATTACGACGAGCTCAGTCTGGGTAGCCGATTGTCGCGCCACCTGGCCCGGAATACCCGTGTGGGGTTTGTCCTGGAACAGGCACTCTGGGGCCGCAGTACCAGCCGGGATACCACGCTGCGGCTGGAGTTTTCTCGTTCCTGGGACTGATTACTGCAAGGTTGAACAATGCACACCAAAATTCTGCTAACGCTGGCCATCTGGATCACCTCGGTCAACACACTGGCCCTGGAGTTTGCTGCTGGATTCGAGAGTGATTACCCTCTGCTGGAACCGCCGGTCGTCCACCAATTGCATCTGCGTATGACTGAACTGGATGCTCAGGTCCTGTTCCGCAAGGAGCCCCAAGACAGATCTTCATTTCCCATGAGCGTCGTACAGGACGGTCGGCTGTTG
>JASJBU010000146.1 GCA_030066355.1 Gammaproteobacteria bacterium
CCCAAGGATGAGGGGTCATGGCGGCCGCAGGGGCGAAAGGCCTTGCCCTGCAACTGTTCATTGAGCTCCTCCTCGGTCAGCTCGAACGGTTTGAGAAGGCGAAACAGACGAAGATTCTTGAACCACATGAAGGACACCAGCTGGAGGGACAAAGAGGCGGCATTATGGCGAATCACCCTGCCTGAATCCAGTCTTGAAATTTACCCGGGAACACTTCATCGTTAACAGGCTTTCGGATCAACCCCAGGGAACGCTACGATGTCTACCGAATCCTCTGAGCGGCTTTCTGACGCAGCACGCGAGACTCTCATCCGAGTCGCTCGAGACTCCATCCGCTGTGGGCTGGAACAGGGCAGATCCCTGCCGGTGGTCGCCCAGGATTACCCGCTGGAACTGCAGGCCGAGCGCGCCAGTTTCGTGACCCTCAATCGCTCCGGCTTGCTACGGGGCTGCATCGGCCATCTCGAGGCGCAATTGCCGTTGGTAGAGGATGTGGCGGAAAACGCCTTCTCCGCAGCGTTTCGGGATCCGCGTTTTCCACCGCTCTCTGAACTTGAGGTTGAGGATTTGCAGCTGCATATCTCGGTATTGACCCCAGCCAAACCCATTGAATTCGATTCCGAAGTCGATCTGCTCCGCCAGATTCGCCCTGGCATAGACGGTCTGATCCTGGTGGATGGCTATGCCAAAGGCACCTTTCTACCCTCGGTCTGGGAATCACTGCCGCTGGCCGAAGACTTCCTGCGCCACCTGAAGCACAAGGCCGGATTGCCTGCAAATCATTGGTCGGAAAGCCTGCAGGTCTATCGTTACGAAACCGAGTCATTCACACGCTGACGGTTCAGCGACGACATTCACCCACTGAGCCTGCAGCACAAGGTTTGCCGTCGATCCAGATCGCTTCGTCGAATCGGGTCCGGCTTAACAGCGCCCCCTGTAACCTGACGCCAGACAGATCCGCAAACCGCAAGTCCGTATCCGTCAGATCGGCCTCGGCCAGGTTCGCACCCTGCAGGTTTGCGCCAATCAGAGCCGCCCGATTCAGCTGTGCATAGCTCATGTCGGCGCCACTGAGATCGGCATAACGGAGATTCGCCCCGCTCAGGTCGGTCGCGGTCAGCTTTGCCTCCCGTAAAATGGCACTGTCGAGGTTCGCCCCCGCCAGGCTGGCGTCTCCCACATCGATCCCACGCATGACACAATGACGCCAATTCACCCGGGGAGCGGCCTTTGCACTGCAATCCGCTGCGTTTTGCTCCTGCGGCAAGCCACTCCAGAGGGACAGGGCGAGAACTGCGGAGATGAGCAACAAAGTGACCGATAGCGCGACAACCGGAAAACCCCGGCGCTCTCCTGTACCTGTCTGTTGTTCATTGATACGCCGGGCATGCACCAATGACTGGGCGGACCGATCACCCAATTGCGCGCGCAGTTTCATTGGAACGACTTCCGCAACCCTGTGTATCTTCTGCCAGTTGCGCTTATCCCTGCTGATCTCCGCCTGCAGACTGAGCTCGCCGTTGGTCAACAGACTTCTGATCCTGGCACTGGAATACGGACCGAGCTGAGCACCCTCAACACGGAGGAACCAGATTTGTCGGGTATCTGCGGCTTGTTCGGACATCATAAGGATCGCATCAATTCTCTAACCTGGCTATCGGCATACGTCCCGAGGAATTGAACAACCCAAACACTGATTTATACTTGTGAGAACCCAACTGAACGGCCCATTCATGCGCATCCCCAGTGAAAGTCTGATTCCACCACTGCCCGATGTATCGTCAAAGCACCAACTACTGCAGACGCTCAAGCCCGGGCAGATCCTGCAGGCGACCGCGCTGAGCGAGAATCAAAACGGCAGGCTCAAACTGCAGATCGGCGTCAGCCGGTTGATTGCCCAGACCCAGGTCTCGGTAAGGCCAGGAGCCCACCTGACTCTGCAGGTGGACAAGGCCGGTGACCTGCCATTGCTGAGATTGTTGACCCAACCTGGCTTAGACGCGCAACAGAACCAGGCACTGAAGAACGCCCTGCCCCGCCAGCAACCGATACCACAACTGATGCAAGCGTTGATCAAACACACCAGCACCCCGGAACGGGACGCCCTTCCCAGTGAGATTAAACAGGCCTTCGAGACCCTGCGGTCCCATCTGCCTTCCACCCAGAATCCCGCCTTCAAACAACAGTTGAAGTCTGCCCTGGAAAACAGTGGTCTGTTCACCGAGGCACGCCTGTTGGGTAACACCGCCCACGCAAGTGATTTGAAGCTCAATCTGATGCGGCTGTTTCAACTGATCCAGAGCCAGATCACCCAACAAACCCAGACAGGCGCCCGTCCCAACATATCGGCCGAGCGCCAGGACGCGTCCCCGGGGTTGGGTGTAAGGCTGTTCGAAGGGCTTCTCAAGCAGCTCGACGCCACCTTGGCGCGTATCCAGACCCATCAGCTCGCCTCCTTGCCGCAAGACGATACCACCCGCCAGACCTGGCAGTTCGAACTACCCATATTGCATGGTCATAAGGTCGATGCCTGGCAGATTCATATCGGCAAGGAGCGAGCTTCACAAGCGGAATCTCACGAGGAGGTTTGGAACCTGTCACTGCATGTGGATCTGCAGCCACTCGGGCCCATGCGTATTCAACTGGCCCTCCAGGGTGATGCCATATCCACCACCATCTGGACCGAACAGGCAACAACCAGCGAGTTGGTAAAGACTCATCTGAAGACACTGCGTCAGGCCTTCGAGAGGGCCGGGCTGGAGGTCAAAAAACTGGAATCCTATCGGAGCCGCATCGAGGAACCGGCACTCTTGCCGGGAGAACTCTCCCTGTTGAGTGAAAAGGCATGAGTGATCCCCTGAAACCCGACTTGGCCATCGCCCTTCAGTATGATGGGGAAAACACACCGCGTATCACCGCCAAGGGAAGGAGTGAACTGGCTGCGCATATCCTCAAGCTTGCCGAAGTGCATGACGTGCCCTTGCATGAAGATCCGGAACTGGCCGCCCTGTTGTCACAGGTGCCCTTGGGTGACGAGATACCGGAGGCCCTCTATCGCGCCGTTGCCGAAGTCATCGCCTTCGCCTATCTGTTAACCGGCAAATTCCCTCCCGGATTCATGCCGAACACCGACCAGGACGGTGATTGACGAGTCGAGCTACTTCAACGCCTCAGCCTTGTCGGTCATCTCCCAGGGCAGATCCAGATCGAGCCGCCCCATATGTCCGTAAACCGCCAGCTTTCGATAGAATCCGCCGCCCCTCTCGGCAGGCAGTTGTTGCAGACGGAAATCCCTTACGATGCTGGCCAGGCGGAAATCGAACAGCTCATTGACCCGTTTGGTAAGTTGATGATCATCCACTTCGCCAGTACCGAAGGTCCGGACCCGCAGACTGACCGGTGCGGCATTGCCGATCGAATAACTCAGCTGGACTTCACACTCCCGGGCCAACCCCGATGCCACGACATTCTTCGCGGCATAGCGCGCCACATAGGCCCCGATCCGATCAATACGCATGGGATCCTTACCGCTCAACGCCGCACCACTATGGCGGGCATACTCGCCATAGGTATCCATACCGGTCTTGCGCCCAGTGAGCCCTGAGTGGGCGGCCGGTCCGCCGCCGATCAGCGGTCCTTCCGGATTGACAAAGATCAGGGTCTTGTCATCCGCCTTAAAGGGCTCGGTCTTGAGGACCGGCTGTACCACCTCTTTGATCAGGTCATCCCGCAATTGATCCAGGTTGGCGGCTTCCGCCTCGGTCTGGCTGGCGACCAGGGTGATCGAGTGGATACGTTTCGGATCGCCGTTTTCATACTCGACACTCACCTGGGTCTTGCCATCAGGCAGTAGATAGGGCAGCTTCTTCACCACCTTGCTCGAGGCGAGCCGTTCAGCGAAGCGGTGGGCCAGCCAGATCGGCAGGGGCAGCAGCGCTGTTGTCTGATCACAGGCGTAGCCAAACACGGTCACCTGATGTTTGGCAGTGATCTGATCGATCTGCCCATCATCCAGTTCTTCGAGTTCGACCGGCGAATAGGCGGTGACCGTGTGATCCATGAAACTGGTCATGATGGTGCAGGCGTCGGCATCGAAGACATCCTTGGAATAGCCGACGTCCCGGATCACCTGGCGGGCCACCTCCGGGATATCCAACTTCGCCTTCGAGGCGAAGTGGGCAGAGATGAACATCACACCGCTCGAAACCGCACATTCGGCAACGATCTTCGAATGGGGGTCCTCCATCAAAAATTGGTCGACGATAGCGTCGCTCACCTGATCGCACAGTTTGTCGGGATGTCCCGTGGTACTGGATTCGGAAGTAAAGATAAAATTGTCGTTCACACTCTCTCCTCAGCGGTGGCTTCCGCCTGCAACTCACCTTCTAATACCCTGTCGTTCCCGACCTGGGGTAGCGCTGGTTTGTTCATCTCATTCACGATCAATGGCAAGAGCACCCCGGCAGCGATTACCAGGATGTCCAGCGGATTGAGCGGTGTCGTGCCCAACAGCCGTCTGGCACCCGGTAACAGGCTGACGATGGCCTGCAATCCACCCATACCCAGGATTGCCTTGGTCAGATGCGGATTGGGCGGCAGCTCCTGACCGCCAAAGACATTCCGGTACCTGGATCTGGAACTGAGCGAGTGGGCCAACTCATTGAACACCAGAGTATTGAAGGCCAGGGTGCTCGCCTCGGCACCCAACCCGTAACGCTTCATACCGTACAGAAACGCGCCCAGGGTGCCTAAGCCGATGATGCCCGACTCGATGCTCATGTGTTTCAGATCCTTGCCTTCGATGATCGCCTCGTCCGGGTCCCTGGGGTCACGCTGCATGATTCCGGGCTCCGCCGGCTCCAGAGAGAGCGCCAGACCCGGGAAGATATCCGTCACCAGATTGATCCACAACAATTGCATGGGGTTGAGCGGTTCGCCCCAACCCATCGCGATACCGGCCAGCATCACCTCGATCTCGGTCAGATTGGTGGAGACCATGAAATGGATCATCTTGCGAATGTTGCTGTAGATGCTGCGGCCTTGCTCTACTGCGACGGCCATGGTGTGCAGATTGTCATCTTCCAGAACCACATCCGAGACGTCCCGTGCCACATTGGTGCCTCCACCCCCCATGGCCACACCCACATCCGCCGCTTTCAGGGCGGGGCCGTCATTGATACCGTCGCCGGTCATCGCCACCACGTAGCCCGATTCCTGCAGGGCACGCACGATCTTCAACTTGTGAGCCGGACTGACCCGGGCAAAGACATGCACGTTCTTCGCCAGACCAGCCAGCAGTTCAGGATCCATGTTTTCCAGTTCCTTGGACTCGAGGACCTTCAACGGCTTGCCGCCGCTCAACCCGAGCTGTTCGCCGATGGCCTGGGCAGTGGCGCTCTGGTCACCGGTAATCATGATGGTTGCGATGCCTGCCTCATGGTACTGGGCGATCAGTTGATCCATACCGGTACGCATCGGATCGGCCATGCCAGCCAGACCGAGCCAGGTCAGACCCGCGGTCTTGGTCGGCATCGCCTCCTTGTCCAATTCACGATAGGCGGCACCCAATACGCGCAGCGCATTGCCCGCCATCACCTCGTTCTGTGCGATGATCTGTGCCTTGGCCGCGGCGTTGAGCCTGACCCGTTTACCCCCCATCACCTGAAAATCACACAGGGACAGAAGCTCTTCCGGGCTACCCTTGACCGCCAGCAGGTATTTACCGTTCTTGTAAGGGTGCAGGGTACTCATGAACGGCCGTCCCTCGGCCCGGTAGCGGGTGCGCCGAGTCGGATGGTCAGCGCGCAGTTGCTGAACGTCGATCCCGGCATTCAGGGCAAGATCCACCAGGGCGTTCTCGGTCGGAGAACCCTCCAATTCGTAGTGCTCGTGATTCCCAACGATTTCGGACTCGCTACACAGGGAGACAATCTGCATGAGGCGAACCAGCTCCTCACGGCCGACCGGATCGACAGCCTTGTCGTCCCTTCGGAACACGCCCTCAGTAACCCCGTAGGCGAGCTCGCCACTGTAGACAGCCACCACCGCCATCCGGTTCATCGTCAAGGTACCGGTCTTGTCCATGCAGAAAACCTGCACCGAGCCCAGAGACTCCACCGCATCGAGATGGCGGATCGAGACATTGCGCTTGCGCATCTCAGCAATGCCCATCGCCAGCGTGGTGGTCGCTACCGCCGGCAAGCCTTCCGGAACCGCGGCCACCGCCAGGGAGACCGAAGACTTGAGCATCTCGAGCATGCCATAGCCGCGCAAGACCCCCACCACGAACACTCCGGCGCAGACCACACCGCTGAGCAGGGCCAGTTTGGTACCCATCTGGTCCAGTTGGCGCTGCATCGGTGTTTCCGGCGCCTCGGCCTCACCCACCATGGTCTGAATCTGCCCCAACTCGGTGGCCTTGGCTGTGGCAATCACCACACCCCGGCCATTACCGCCGGTGACATGGGTCCCCATAAACGCCATGTTGCTGCGGTCACCGAGTGCCGTTTCCTCGGTGCCGATGAAGTTGTGATCCTTGGTGACCGGCAGACTCTCGCCAGTCAGGGCCGACTCGTCGACGCTCAGACGGTGGGATTTCATCAATCTGATGTCTGCGGCGATATAACTACCCGGCACCAACACCAGTACGTCGCCGGGCACGATTTGTTCTACCGGGATCAGGCTCTCGGTTCCATCACGCAGTGCCATCACCTCCCGCACTCCGCTTTTCGCCAGGGAACTGATGGTCAACTCCGCCTGTCGCTCGGTGACGAAGCCAATCACCGCATTGATCAGCACCACGCCGAGTATCACCGCTGCATCCATGGCGCCACCGGTGAGGATGGAGATTACCGCTGAGGCCCCGAGCATGCCGACCGGCGCATTCATGAACTGTTCGAGGAAGATCAATAGATCCGAACGACGTTGCGCCGCTACCAGGCTGTTTTGCCCATAGCGGTGGAGGCGCTCGATCGCCTCCTCACCAGTCAGCCCCTGACCGTCATCGGCATCCAGGCTGTCGAGAATCTGCGCGAGTTCCAGTTGATGCCAGGGCTGGATCTGTTGAGTCTGGGGACCTTCCGGTTCGTTGGCAGGCGCCGCGCCACTGATTGCCGCAAACTGCGGCAAGGTGGTATAGCTGGAGGAGAAGCCCTTGATAAGGGCGGCCATCCCGTCGAGCATCCGCGAAAAACGCGGCTCGGAGCGCGCCGGGTCATTATCGCTGATGGAGGAGTGATGCGGCCGGCTCTCCAGCAAAGCTTCGATCTGTTGAAGGATCCCTTCGATTGAGGCGTTTTTCGCATGGATCAACAGTAAGCGCCCCGTCCTGGTGTTGGCCTTAACCGAATAAACAGCATCAATTTCTTCGAGCTGTCTCTCCATGCGTTGTCTGAGATGAGGTGACCGGTAGAGACCAGGGATTTCCAGCCGAATACGGCCTGGTACGCTGGCATGGACAAGTTTGATCATAGGTGGCACGGATGGTTAGCTTAGGTGACGTACTTCCTTTTTATCCAGTTCCTGGCGGGATTGGAATACCGCACAATCAGGCCAAGGCATGTAGCGTTGGTATTTATATCACGATATTGGCCAAATGGCTCGTGATGGCGTATTTTATTTCGACTGACAACTCGTTGCCATTCATGGTTTACCTGGAGAGATGATGGAATACAGTCTGCTGCAGTGGATTGGAGACGAAACCCTACTACAGCAATTCGTCTCGGAACTGTCTACCACGACACTGTTGTTGATCATCGTGGTTTGTATCACCCTGCTCTCCAAGGGTGCGGACTGGATGATCGACGGGGTGGTCGATCTAGCCAGGCGCACTGGTCTGCCAAAGATCGTGATTGGCGCCACCGTCGTATCCCTCGGTACGACCCTGCCGGAGGCCTTCGTCTCGGTAATGGCGGCCTATATGGGCAATCCCGGGTTGGCGCTGGGTAACGGTGTCGGCTCGATCATCGCCGACACCGGTCTGATCTTCGGTTTGACCTGCGTATTGGCCGCGGTGCCCGTCAATCGATATATCCTCAACCGCACCGGCTGGGTTCAGGTGGGCGCCGCGACCCTCCTGGTGGTCATCGCCGTGGTCATGCTGTTCACCACTGCGACTGACGAGGAACCAACACTCGACCGCTGGGTCGGTTTCTTATTCCTTTTTTTACTCGCGGCCTATCTCTATGTTACCTATCTTTGGGCCAAACAGAGCGGTGACATGAACCTTGAGGGCGATGAAGATGAGGCCGAAGAGTTCATGAGCCTGAGCCTTTCCTGGCTGATGGTGATCGGTGGTTTACTGCTGATCATTATCGGCGCACGGATTCTGGTACCCAGCGCCTCGGAGATCGCCCACCGCTTCGGCGTGCCCGACGATGTGATCGCTGCCACCATGGTCGCATTCGGTACATCACTACCCGAATTGATGACCGCCATTGCAGCGGTACGTAAGGGTCATCCGGAGATCACCGTGGGGAATATCGTCGGGGCCGATGTGCTCAACGTGCTTTTCGTCATCGGTGCGGCTGCGGCCGCCACACCCCTGGCGATTCCGACCAATTTTTACACCTTTCACTTCCCGGCCATGCTCATCATCCTCTTCTCGCTGCGGGTCTTTATCTCGATCAACAAAGCGGGCGTGTTCTACCGATGGCAGGGTGCTTGGCTACTCGGCGTCTACATAGTCTACGTGTTTATGCAGTATGCTCTGAACATAGGGGCGGCACATTAAGCAAGATAATGACAAGAGGCAGACCTCGATGAAGATTCTACTGGCTACAGACGGTTCGGAAAGCGCGAAGAGCGCCATCGATTACCTCCTGCAGTTCCCCCTCCCCGAGGGCAGCGAACTGCATCTCATCACGGTCATCGAAAAAGAGATCTACAAGAGCAAGAAGAAGACTGAGCTCAACGCAGAACAACGAGAACTGCTCGAGCAGACCAAGCAGATGCTGCATGACGAGGCGGGGGATATCATCGCCGAGGCCGAGGCCCAGTTGAGTGCCGCAGGTTGGCGCTGTAACAGCCAGATCCGGGAGGGTCACCCGTCGCGGGAGATCGTGCGTGCAGCAAAGAAGCTTGGCGTCGACCTGGTGATCGTCGGCTCCCACGGCCTGGGTGGCATCAAACGCTTCCTGCTCGGCAGTGTTTCCGACAAGGTGCTGGCCTACGCCTGTTGTTCAGTCCTCATCATCAGACCCTTCATCAGCAAACCGCAGGACAACACAGAAACCGAACAGGCGGTCGATTTGACGCCAAAACGGATACTTATCGCTTATGACGACTCAGAACCTGCCAAGCAGGCCGTGACGTTCTGCTCCGCCCTGCCCCTCGAGGCAGATGTCGAGATTACCAACCTGACCGTATTACCCCTGATGAAGCTCTATCGCCAGGACGTCAAGCAACGCCTGAGCTGGGTCTGGAAAGAGAAGAAGAAACTGGCAAAAAAATCTCTTGAACGTCTTTCCAACGAAGTACAATGGAGCACACCAAAGGTCTCCACGCAACTGCGCGAATCCTCGAATGTCAGCGACGAAATCCTGACCTTGGCAGATGAGATGCATTGCGATCTGATCGTGTTGGGGCACAAAGGCAAAGGGGCCATAGAAAAATTTCTCCTGGGCTCGGTAACGACCCGGATTGCCCATCATGCCCCCTGCTCTGTTTTAGCCGTGCGAACCTGCAGTTAACGGGCGCTCCCCGGGTATTCTTCGAGGCATCCCGAACTACGCCATACGGCTCGACCTCTAGCGGATCATCTGCACGCCGTTCCAGCAGCGGCCGCGACCGGCGATGTCATTCATACCGAAAAACATGACCTGCTATCCCGGCAATCGCTGCAAACAACGGGTTGGCAAACGGTTTGTTGGTTCGTTGAATTCCCACAATTGGTGCGCCTGGAACTGGATGGTGAAAGGATCAGTCACGCAGAGCGCATGCTGTCCGATCCATTCGGACGGATTCGCGATGTTCAACAGGGACTGGATGGCCTGCTATGTCTACTGACCGATGCGCACCCGGGTAAATTGATCTGCTGGTTACCCATTACCGAAGTTCGATGACGCGTTTGCCCGGACACGAGTGCCGGGTGCGTCAAAGGCAGGCTTGAATGTCTCCCGCTGAGCCTCAGGTAAGAGACGTTAAGCGAAACCAGGTCCTGACCAATGGCTTGCCTAGCTTACGAATCAGATTGTGCGCCGGGCCACGCCGGTCAGACTTGGCTCGGGATCGTCCTGCGGATTCACTGGTCGGCATGCTGTGAGATTTCACCTGCTCGAGACTGGTCCGCGCAGCAACGGTGATCCCGACAGCTTGGGGACGCTGCGTTTGATCTACCAAGCGGGTACCAAGCCAGGGCCAGAAATTCATTACCGATAAGATGGATGAGGCCACATAGGTCAAAGAGCAGGCGATCAGGATCTTTTTCGCATCTCGAATCTGTGCAGTGTCAACCGTGCCCTCCTGTAACATGGGTAAGGCCCTTTTGAAGCTGGCATCCAACTCAGTCTGCAGGGCAGCCAACTGCAATGCCAAGCCGCTGCCCAGCATGATAAAGAGTGTAGAGCCGATCAGTACAGGTGAAATTGGACGCCGCGAAAACAGGCCGGCCACAGGCACCGACAAAAGAATCACCGTGCCTACCTGACCCGCCACCTGCGCCAAGGCAGCAAGCCTCTTACGCAGGACGAACGGACCGTAGTCCGCCGCATCCTGCAAGGCATGTGAAACCTCATGCGCCGCTGTGGTGACTGCGGTCAGGGATTTCCTATCAAACCTGTCCCGGGCCAGCCTGACCGCCTTGGCTTGCGGATCGTAATGATCGCCCAGGTCGGTGGCTTCCACTTTAACTAACTGCAGGTGATGTGCATCCAGCCAACCCCTGGCCAACTCGGCTGCGCTGGCGAACTCAGCCTCATCTTCATGATCGTGCTGTTTCATGACCCGGGAGACCCAGAGTCTCGGGCCGAAGATCATGGCCGCGACAGGAATCAGGATGACCGCCGGATGCAACTGACACGCCCCCCTGAGTCAACCCGTGACCCAACAGTCAACTGAAAAATACATAGTCATGACTGGGACTCTGGGCATTCGGGCCAGCGTAATGCTTACGCCTTCTTAGCAGCGGCCTTCTTCTTCGCCGTTTTCTTCTTTGTTGCCTGCTTTTTGGCTACTGTTTTCTTCTTGGTGGTCTTCTTCTTGCTGGTAACCTTCTTGGATGCTGTTTTCTTTACACCCGCCTTCTTCTTGGCGACTGCCTTCTTTTTCTTGGTGGCAGTCTTTTTCCTGGCGGTCTTCTTCTTCGCAGACTTCTTGGCCGGTTTCGAAGAGACGCTGCTCATGACACTCGCCCGCAGCGCATCGAATTTCTCAGCAATGGTCGTGACAGAAGCCTCTCCTGCATCTTTCACATCCTGTACCACATCCTTGAGCATTTCCGCCGGTTCATGACTCACTTTTTCCGCAACAGAGACGGTCATATCGGCTGCAGAGCTTGCCAAATCGGTAACTTTATCGGTCAGACTGTCAAACAGTTGCTTGACCTCATCCACAAGCGCAGCACCGGTTTTTTCCACTTCATTCAAGAAACCGCCTTCACTCAACTGATCACTCTTTTTTTTTGATGCCATTGTTGATCTCCAAGTATCTCCTCGATGAAATCCATCCATACCGGGTAGGTACGGAATCCTTCAACTGCATAGGGTATGAATTTAACCGGATGAATGCCAGTTAAATTGATGTATTTTCAATGTAAATATTGATATTTCGCAATCTGTTCCGGTGACGGGCAGACAACATACCAGGGTCAGTGATCAGATCCCTTTGGCTTTTTTTATAATCGCCCGTTCCAGTTTTGCACCCTTGAGTTTGGCTCGACGCAGGTCGGCCTCGGTCAGATTGGCTTCGGTAAAATTAACCCCACGCAGATCCGCCTGCCTGAGTCTGGCCCGTTTCAGGTTAGCACCCTTGAGGTCTGCGTTGCGCAAATTACAACCATTCAGGTGGGCATCCTTCAAATCGATCCAGCGCAGTCGCAAACCACTCAGGTTCTGGTCATCCAGATCGATGGCCTTCTTGCCTTTATTGCGACGCAGCTTAACCCATTTGTTGAATCCATCGACATCTTGCTTCTTGAGTAGTTTTAAAGCTTCATTATTTGCCATGTCCACTCCTGTCAGTTGTAGTATTATTCAATTCGCTATGGACACTCTAAAGGTAGCCCAGGAAACCGGATCACTCCAGATCACCCAGCTGGTAGTCAGTACACCAACTGGGATAATCCATTTATTTTGAGCAATCTGTCTTCTGCTTCCATTCCTGTCACATAACAGCGGCGTGTGCCAGTCGCCGCTTAGGATAAAATAACATAATCAAGCCAGGTTTAGATCGAAATATGAACGAAGTACAACATGCACTGGTGCTCAATCTGCACCAACCCACGGGGAACCTTCAGCATCTCCTCCTCAACGAACCCTGGGAAGCAGAGCAGATCCTGTATGCCATCGATCGTATCCCTCGGGTGTTATGGCAATACAAGGATATCGGACGGGTTCACCTGGCGATGTCAGGTACGCTGCTGGAGGTCTTGTCCAACCCGGATTTCCAACAACAGACCTATGGTACGGTGGATTGCGGCTCCATGCTCTGGCATCTGCAGAATAGAAACATCATTGACATACTCGGCACCGGCTATTACCACCCTGTGTTGCCGTTAATTCCGGAAGCAGACCGGGACGAGCACTTGCAACGATGGCTTGGCATCGCACATCACCTTTTCTGGCGTTCAGACTTCAGCGGCTTCTGGCCGCCTGAAATGGGCTTTTGTATGGAACTCATCCCCCTGCTCAAACGCCTGGGCTATCGTTGGGTGCTCGTGGATTCAGACCATGTGGAACCGATTGACTCCATGAGCTGGCAGGAATTGCGCTATCGACCCCATATCGCCCGGTTTGGAGAAGACGAGATGATCATAGTGGTGAGGGACCGTGATCTATCCAATGCCCAGGAGTCGGGGATGGAATACGGCTGGTTTCAGAATGAGCTTGCCGAGCGAACCCGCTGGTGTGATTTTACCCCACTGGTCACCACCTGTACCGATGGCGACAATGGAGGCTGGTTCCGCAATACCAGTGAGGCTGGTGGTTTCTGGGGTGAATTCTATCCTCCGTTTATGAAGGCGGTCTATGCAGGCAGCGCCGGTATCCGTCCCACTTTCATTGATGATTACCTGGACCGATATGGCGCTTTTGGTGAAGTACGTGTCAATACCGGCGCCTGGAACACAGGTTGGCACAATGGTCATGGCTTTTTGCAGTGGACTGGATCTCAGCGACAAAAGGCAGCCTTGGCACAGCTCCCCGAGCTCAGTAAGGCGGTGCATGACGCGCGCTGGCAGGCCGGGGAGCGCCATGAGTCCGATCCATACATCAGGGATCGACTCGAAGATGCCATGTGGCACCTGTTACGCGCAGAGACCAGCTGTAATTATTTCTGGGGGGAGGCCTGGGTTGATCGCGCCGAAGCTGATCTCGCTCATGTGAGAGAAATGCTCAAGGGTGTAGATTAAGCGGGTTTGTGCAGACACAATGCGGTCTGTTATGAAAACATCTGTCAACATACCGCTGTGGCGAATTGATAAATTACATATCCTGAAGGATCCTAGCTCATCACCATGCATGCCTGTGAATACGATCATTCGAAGCGACCGATATCCCAACCCAGCACTTCCATCTGTGCACAGATAGATATGCCAACAGATCCCGTTG
>JASJBU010000147.1 GCA_030066355.1 Gammaproteobacteria bacterium
TAGGACATCTGGCCCCAGGGCAGCAGGTAGCCCATGAAGGCAGTGGCCATCATCACCAGGTAGATGATCACGCCGAGGATCCACAACAGTTCACGGGGCTTGCGGTAGGAACCGTACATCAGGCCGCGGAACATATGCAGATAGATCACCACGAAAAAGGCGGAGGCGCCGGTAGAATGCAGGTAGCGGATCAGCCAGCCCCAGTCCACGTCGCGCATGATGTACTCGACGGAACCGAAGGCGAGATCCGCGTCGGGTTTGTAACTCATGGCCAGCCAGACGCCGGTGAGAATCTGATTCACCAATACCAGCATCCCCAGGGATCCCATGAAGTACCAGAAATTGAAATTTTTCGGTGCGTAATACTGGGCAAGATGCTCGTTCCACACCTTGGTCATCGGATAACGGTCGTCGATCCAGCTGACCAGATTTTGCATCATACTCATCAGGCTTCTCCTCCATCTTGACCGATCAGGATCCGGGTATCGGACAGGTACTGGTGAGGGGGAATCTCCATATTCTTCGGAGCGGGAACACCGCTATACACGCGCGCCGCCAGATCGAAACGGGAACCGTGGCAGGGGCAGAAGAATCCACCCTTCCATTCCGCACCCAGGTCGGCCGGCGCCACATCGGGACGATAGGTCGGCGAGCAACCCAGATGGGTGCAGATACCGACTGCCACCAGATATTCCGGCTTGATGGAACGGTTCGGATTTTTACAGTAGTCCGGCTGCTGCGCCGTATCATCGGAGGCCGGATCCAACAGCGTACCCTCCAAGGTCACCAGATCATCCAGATTCTGTTGCGTACGGTGAACGATCCACACCGGTTTGCCGCGCCACTTGACACTCATCATCTGACCCGGCTCCAGTTTACTGATGTCCGCCTCGACCGGGGCACCCGCCGCCTTGGCCTTTTCACTGGGCGCCCAAGCTGCCAGAAATGGATAGATGATGAAGCCGGCTCCGACCGCTCCGACCGCACTGGTAGCGAGCGTAAGTGTACGCCGCTTTTTGAGATCAACGCCTTCTGCGCTCATTATGTGGACTCCCCCGGTTACTGGATGGACCGGCTGAAACACCATGCTTGAGCCAAGCCCCACCGTTCAGGACATTAGAATATGCTTAACCGCACAAATAGACAGGGGATTTTTCCACAACGCACCACAACAGGTCAAGATTCAGGGGCAGTTAACCGACCTGCCATTGCCACAGATCAAGAAAGCCTCAAACATTGTTTCAAACCGATGAAAACCCGCATCTCGAACCGATCGTTACGCCGGATTGTCGACATCGACGAAACGAAAGTCGAGGGCGTAGTTTTCTGCCAGATGGCGGCCCAGGGCCTGCACCCCCAAACGTTCGGTCGCATGATGACCTGCGGCAAAATAGTGGATCCCCAGCTCGCGGGCGGCGTGTACCGTCGACTCCGAAATCTCCCCGGAGATATACGCATCCAGACCCAGTTGTGCGGCGTCCCCGATGAAGTCTTGGGCGGCTCCCGTGCACCAGCCGATCTGCTGAACCCTGTCGTTGCCTCCCCGGATGTGCAAGACCTCGCGTCCCAACACATCAGACAGACCTCGCCCTAGATCCAGTGCAGAGATGCCGCCGTCCAGCGTGGAACGCCAGAGCAAGCCTCGGCCAGCAGCCGTGGCCTGCGGCCGGGGAAATTGACACAGCTCCGCCAGCTGCCGATTGTTGCCCCACACCGGATGGGCGTCCAGCGGCAGATGATAGACCAGCAGACTGATGCCATGGCCTAGCAACGCAGCGATTCTCCGTGCTTTCATACCCCGGATCGCGGCCGCCTCACCCCTCCAGAAGTAGCCATGGTGGACCAGCAAGAGGTCGGCCTCCCAGGCTACGGCCTCATCGATCAGGGCTTGACAGGCCGTCACCCCAACCATCAGTCGCTGGACCTGGGACCCGGCCTCCACCTGCAGACCGTTCGGACAATAATCATCGAACTCGTTCGCTGCAAGCTGCTCATCACAATAGCGTTCGAGGGTCAACAAATCGATCATGGATTTGTGCCTGACAGTTATGAAAAGAAGTGGTAGGTTACTCTCCCAATGCAACTCAGAAAACTCTTTTCCCTGCTGCTCAGTTCGATCACCGCCGGCATCGCGGCCGCCATCGTCTTGATCTTTCTGATGCCCGAACTGTTGCAGCGCCCAAATCCCGAGCCGGAGCTCAACCGCCCGGAGCAACAGCCCCCCTTGCCGCTCTCCGCCGGACCCGTTTCCTACGCTGCTGCGGTCAACACGGCAGCGCCTTCGGTGGTGAATATCTTCACCACCAAGATCACCACAGAATTGCAAACCCTGCGCTTCAAGGACCCACTCCTGCAACATCTGTTCGGCAGGATGTTGCCAGAACAGCGTCGTGAACACCGCGAGACCAGTCTCGGCTCCGGGGTGATCGTGACGCGGGACGGGTACACGCTGACCAATCAACACGTCATCGAAGGCGCCGATGAAATCAAGGTGGTCTTGTCAAACGGCCACAGTGTGGACGTGAGCATTATCGGTGGCGACGGGGAATCGGATCTGGCGATCCTCAAGATCGATCATCATGATGGCCTGCCCGCGATCCCGATCGGCCGCTCCGGCGAGGTACAGGTGGGTGATGTGGTACTGGCGATCGGTAACCCGTTCGGCGTCGGCCAAACGGTGACCATGGGCATCATCAGCGCCACCGGCCGTTCCCATCTCGGCATCAACGCCTTTGAGAACTTCATCCAAACCGATGCCGCCATCAACCCAGGCAACTCCGGTGGCGCCCTGGTCAATGCAAGAGGCGAGTTGATCGGCATCAATACGGCGATTTTCTCCAAGAGCGGCGGTTCCCTGGGGATCGGTTTCGCCATTCCCTTCGACTTGGCGGAAGGCATCATGCGCCAGTTGATCGCCACCGGTCAGGTGGTGCGTGGCTGGCTCGGCATCCAGGGGCAGGATGTCACCGACAAACTGGCCGAGGCCTTCGGCCTGCATGGCAACGAGGGCATCCTGGTCACCGGAGTCATGGAAGGCGGCCCGGCCAGCGAGGCAGGTCTGCGGCCCGGCGACGTGATCACCGCAATCAATGAAGTGAAGACCCAGAATTCGCACGAACTCATGCAGATGATCGCCAACAAGGCACCGGGCACGGACTTCGAAGTCAGTGGCTGGCGTGGCAATGCACCTTTTACCTTCCAAGCCACGTCCGGCACACGCCCCGCCCGGACTGAATAGCCGGTGTTTCCAGCCGGGAACTGTTTCGAATACGCCTCCTGCTGAGCCGGCTATACTCTAGCAGCATAGCGTCTAAGTCTCCGGATAGAAAAGGATTCGATGAATATTCGATACAACGCAGAACTGATCGATACCTTTGTCAAAGCCGTTTCGCAGTCCCTACAACACGAACTGACCCCACCCAAGCAGGCGCAACTCAAACAGACACTGCTGAAAAACCTGACGTAAGCCCATCATCAGGCCGGTACCCCGCAATACAAGGAGGTTAGCATCCTGATTTCCGATTTACGGGGCTTCACCGCGATCGCCGAACAACATTCCCCCCGAGACCTGATCGAGATCCTCAACAATTATTTCTCACGCATGTGTGAAATCATCTACCGCTATGGGGGCATGGTGGATAAATTCATGGGTGATTCCATCATGGCACTGTTCGGCATCCCGCACGCCAAGCCCGACGACTTGGAGCGCGCCATCGCCTGTGCCGTCGAGATGCAGAGAAGCATGCAGGCGGTCAACGCCCATAACACAGAACTCGGGTACCCACGGCTGTTCATGGGGATCGGCATCAACACCGGGCAGGTCATCGCCGGGACCCTGGGTTCCGAGTTACACAATGAATACACAGTGATCGGTGACGCGGTCAATCTGACATCACGCATCGAGGCGTTCAGTCTGCGCGGACAGATCCTGTTGAGTGAAGGTTCGTATGATCTAGCCCGGGAATTCATTGAATGCGGCCAGGCGAACCACGTCCTGATGAAGGGCAAACAATTACCCGTCAGACTCCATGAGCTGTATGCCACCCATCGACCCCGCCACTTGGAGGTACCCCGGGTAGAAGCCCGCAAGAGCCCGCGCATCAAGGTCGACTTTCCCATGCGCTTTCGCATCCTGCAGAAAGATCATGTGATGCAGAATAGCTATGAGGGCACCGCCGTCGACCTGAGTTACCATGGCCTGCAGGCCCGCCTGCCGATCGAACTCGAAGCCATGAGTGATCTGCGTATTGAACTGTCCACCTCCTTGATGAACACCCAATCCAACCACATCTATGCCAAGGTGTTGCGCACCCAGGCCAGAGAAACCGAATGGCTGAGCCGAATCGAATTCACCGGCATCGATGACATGGGTCATAACGCAATCAAGCAATACATCGACCAGACGATTGCCCAGCGACGGGTTTGAGTCCCACCCCGGTAACCGAAATATCCCGAAAACTCCCGTTTTACGATGAATTTCGTTATCATTTGCACCCTTTTCTCTTAGTGGTGTGACCCGATCGCCCCAATCCGAAACCCAAACCATGGATAAACTCATCATCAAAGGCGGCAACTCCCTGTCAGGGGAGGTGAGAATCGCCGGGGCGAAGAATGCCGCCTTACCTATCCTGGCCGCCACTTTGCTCGCAGATGGCCCGATGATGGTGAGTAATGTCCCGCATCTCAACGACATCACCACCACCATGGAGCTGCTCGGCAGGATGGGCGTCTACCTTGTGGTGGATGAAAAGATGAATATCGAGTCAGATACCAGCACGATCAATCATTTTCACGCGCCTTATGAACTGGTAAAAACCATGCGCGCTTCCATTCTGGTGCTCGGTCCATTGCTGGCCCGGTTCGGTCAAGCGGATGTCTCCCTGCCGGGCGGCTGTGCCATCGGCTCACGCCCGGTCAATCTGCATATCGATGGACTACGGGCGATGGGCGCGGATATCAAGGTGGAAAACGGCTATATCCGCGCTCGCTGCAAACGCCTGCACGGCGCCAGGATCGTCATGGATCTGGTGACCGTAACCGGTACCGAAAATCTGATGATGGCCGCCGCCCTCGCAGACGGCACCAGCCTGATCGAAAACGCCGCCCGAGAACCCGAGGTGGTTGACCTGGCCAATTGCCTGAATGCCATGGGTGCGCGCATCAGCGGCGCCGGCAGCCCGGTGATCACGATCGAAGGGGTGGATACCCTCAAGGGTACAAGCTATCGAGTGATGCCCGACCGTATCGAGACCGGTACCTTTCTCGTGGCAGCGGCCATGACCCGGGGACAGGTCAAGGTCAGGGATACGCAACCCGTACTGGTGGATGCCGTCCTGCAAAAGCTCCGGGAGGCGGGCGCCGTGATTCACTGTGGAGACGACTGGATCTCTCTGGACATGCAGAGTGAACGGCCGCGGGCGGTGAATGTCCATACCGCACCCTACCCGGCCTTTCCCACTGACATGCAGGCCCAGTTCACCGCCATGAACAGTATTGCCGAGGGGGTCGGCGTCATCACCGAGACGATCTTCGAGAATCGCTTCATGCATGTCCAGGAACTGCAGCGCATGGGGGCTGACATCCGTCTCGAGGGCAACACAGCGATCTGCACCGGTGTGGAACACCTGACCGGGGCGCCGGTGATGGCCACCGACCTGCGCGCTTCCGCGAGTCTGGTACTCGCCGCATTGGTTGCCGAGGGGGAAACCCTGGTGGACCGCATCTATCACATCGACCGCGGCTATCAGATCATCGAAGAGAAACTCTCCGGCCTGGGCGGCGAGATACGCCGCCTGCCCAGTTGATTTTTTGACTCACCACAGAGGGCACAGAGAAACCATACCGATGAAAGCTCTGTGCCCTTCCCGTCTCAGTGGAAAAAATTAGACAGCATGACATTCGACACTCCAATTACCATCGCCCTTTCCAAGGGACGGATCTTCAAACAGAGCCTGCCCCTGCTGGCCTACGCAGGCATCCTACCGGCAGATGACCCGGAGACCAGCCGCAAGCTGATCCTCGACACCAACCATGCGCAGGTCAAGCTGGTGATCATCCGCGCCACGGACGTACCCACCTATGTACAGTATGGCGCCGCCGATCTCGGTGTGGCCGGTAAGGACGTCTTATTGGAGCATGGTGGCGCGGGTCTGTACGAACCGCTCGATCTGCAGATCGCCCGCTGCCGTATGATGACCGCCGGTTTTCAGGACGTGGTGCGCAAACACGGCCGGCTGCGGGTCGCCACCAAATACGTGAAGAGCGCGAAACGTTATTTCGCCGAAAAGGGTCAACAGGTGGAAATCATCAAACTCTACGGCTCCATGGAGCTGGCGCCCATCGTCGGCCTGGCAGACCTCATCGTCGACCTGGTGGAGAGCGGCAACACGCTCAAGGCCAACGGCCTGGTGCCACTGGAGCATATCGCCGACATCAGTTCACGCCTGATCGTCAACCGGGCCTCCTGGAAGATGAAGCATGATACCGTGATGCGGTTGATGGAGGCCATGCGCGCTGCCGTGGCAAAGAACGAAACTTGAGTGGCAACAACCCGATCGAGAGACAACGATGACCGACATTCGCCAATTATCCACCGCCGACGAGGATTTCCAGGAACAACTCGATGCCCTGCTGGCCTGGGAGTCGGTCTCAGATACCGCGGTCAACGAAACCGTCAATCAGATCATCGAGGCGATCCGCGCCGACGGCGATCAGGCCCTGCTGGAATTCACCAACCGCTTCGACGGCTGGCAGGCCCAGGCCCCATCCGACCTGGAGATCCCCTTGAGCCGTCTGCAGCTGGCCTGGGACAGCATTCCGGCGGCCCAACAGCAGGCCCTGGAGATCGCCACGCAGCGCATCCGCGCCTATGCAGAGCACCAGCGCATGGAGCCCTGGTCCTACACCGAGGCGGACGGTACCCTGCTCGGTCAGCAGGTGACCCCATTGGATCGGGTCGGTCTATACGTACCGGGCGGTAAGGCGGCCTACCCCTCTTCGGTGTTGATGAATGCGATTCCCGCCAAGGTCGCCGGGGTGCCTGAGCTGATCATGGTGGTGCCCACCCCCCATGGCGAACTCAACGAACTGGTGCTGGCCGCCGCGCACATCTCCGGAGTCGATCGGGTCTTTGCGGTGGGTGGTGCCCAGGCGGTGGCCGCCCTGGCCTATGGCACCGAATCGGTACCGTCGGTGGACAAGATCGTCGGACCGGGCAATATCTACGTGGCCACCGCCAAGCGGGCGGTATTCGGCCAGGTGGGTATAGACATGGTGGCCGGTCCCTCGGAGATCCTGGTGGTGTGTGACGGCCAGACCGATCCGGACTGGATCGCCATGGACCTGTTCAGCCAGGCGGAACACGACGAGGACGCCCAGTCGATCCTCATCTGCCCCAACGCCGCATACCTCGAGCAGGTCAAGAGCAGTATCGACAAACTGTTGCCCACCATGGAGCGCCAGGAGATCATCGCCACTGCCCTGCGCATCCGCGGTGCGCTGATTCAGGTCAACGACATAGACGAAGCGGTGGAGGTGGCCAACTTCATTGCTCCGGAGCACCTTGAGTTGTCCGTACAGGACCCGCAAACCATGGCCAAGCAGATTCGCCATGCCGGCGCCATCTTCATGGGCCGTTACACCGCCGAGGCCATGGGCGATTACTGCGCCGGCCCCAACCACGTGCTGCCCACTTCGCGCACCGCACGCTTCTCCTCGCCCCTGGGAGTCTACGATTTCCAGAAGCGCTCCAGCTTGATTCTGGCCTCACCCGAGGGTGCTGCAAGCATGGCGCAGACCGCCTCGGTGCTGGCCCGCGGCGAGGGCCTTACCGCCCATGCCCGCTCGGCGGAGTACCGCAACAAACCGGAATGATCCATACAGGACCACGACATTGAACCGCTTCTGGAGTCCGATCGTCGAACAACTCTCGCCCTATGTTCCCGGCGAGCAGCCCAAGCTGGAAGACCTGGTTAAACTTAACACCAACGAGAACCCCTACGGCCCGTCCCCCCGGGTCATCGAGGCCATCCAGGGTGAGCTCGGGGATGGCCTGCGTCTCTATCCGGATCCCACCGCCTCCCGCCTGCGGCAGACCGTGGCGGACTATTACGACCTGCAAGCTGACCAGGTCTTCATCGGCAACGGTTCGGACGAGGTCCTGGCACACGCCTTCTTTGCCCTGTTTCAGCAGCAACGACCGCTGCTGTTCCCGGACATCACCTACAGCTTCTACCCGGTGTACTGCGGCCTCTATGGTATCGACTACCGCACCATCCCGCTGGCCGAGGATTTCGCCCTGCGATTGAGTGACTACGCTCGGCCCAACGGGGGCGTCATCTTCCCCAACCCCAACGCCCCCACCGGTCGGTTGCTGGGCCTCGACGAGATCGAGTCATTGCTGCAAGGCAACCGGGATTCAGTGGTGGTAGTGGACGAGGCGTATATCGATTTTGGCGGTGAAAGCGCGGTCAGTCTGATTGATAGCTATGCCAACCTGCTGGTGATACAGACCCTCTCCAAGTCCCGCTCGCTGGCCGGCATGCGCATCGGCCTCGCCCTCGGCAACGCCGGTTTGCTGGAGGGCCTGGTCCGCGTCAAGGACAGCTTCAATTCTTACCCGATCGACCGACTCGCCCTCGCCGCCGGAATCGCCGCATTTGAAGATGAAGACCATTTTCACCGGACCTGCCGTTGGGTGATCGATGAGCGGAAGGTGCTGGGCGCCAGGCTGCAGGAGAGTGGCTTTGAGGTGCTCCCCTCGGCCGCCAACTTTCTTTTCGCATCCCACCCTGGACACGATGCAGCCAGCCTGGCAGCGGCGCTGCGCGAAGCAGGAGTCATCGTACGGCACTTCCGGCAACCGCGTATCGATCAGTATCTACGCATTACCGTGGGCAAGCCCGCTGACAACCTACGGTTCCTGGCCGCCTTGGCCGACTGTCTCTAAACCTCCGCCAACAGGCGCTCCATCAACCCGGTCGCCTGGCCGAGATAGCCGCCACCGAACATGTTGGCGTGATTGAGGATGTGGTACAGGTTGTATAGGCTCTTGCGCACCCCGTAGCCCGGATCGATCGGCCAGGCCTCCCGGTAGGCGGCATAGAAGGCCTGACCGAATCCCCCGAACAATTCGGTCATCGCCAGGTCCGCCTCCCGATCACCATAGTAGACCGCGGGATCATAGATCACGGGACCACCCGATTCGTCATAGGCCAAGTTGCCGCCCCACAGATCACCGTGCAGCAGTGAAGGTTGCGGCGCATGGTCGATCAGGACAGGAAAGCGATCCAACAAGTGTTCACCAAGCGTCTGTATGGAGCGTCCGTAACCGTTGCGGACGGCCAGCTCGAGCTGAAATCCGAGTCGGTGTTGGCGCCAGAAATCGACCCAGTCATCCGTCCATGTATTGGCTTGAGGAGTGGAACCGATGGTATTGTCCCGCTGCCAGCCGTAGCGGTTTTCGCGAACCCTGTGCATCTCGGCCAGCTGCCGGCCGGCCAGTTCCATGCTCTTAGAGCCGCCATGCCCCATGGGAATCGCTTCCATGACGAAATAGGCCTGCCCCTCGGCAACCCCCGAACAGACCGGTATTGGCACGCGAATGGATTGACTGGCGGCCAGGGCAGCCAGTCCCTCAGACTCCGCTTCGAACATATCCAGGAGCTCAGCCCGATTCAGTTTGACGAAAAAGGTGCTCTGTCCATCGCTCAGCTTGACTGCTGTGTTGATGCAGCCTCCTCCCACATGCTTGGGTTCTTGTGGATTGAAGGCTTCACCGGTCACCGAAGAAATCTGCTCGGCGATGCGCTTCCAGATACTCATGTCTCGATGTAATTGCAATTCTGACTCGAAGGTATGATTGTAAGCTATTGTATCGCTTAAACAACAACAGCCGACAACAGAAGTAAACTATTTCTCTGTCGATCTCCTCAGGAACTGAAAGACGTTATACACACCGAATGGTTATTACCCTGACATCAGCAGTGTAAAATCACCCGACAGTCCATTAGCACCAGATTATATTCCTTAACAGTTTGATTTATAGACATTTCACAATTCTGTAGTGTTTTTGCCCAATTTAATGAAAATGCACTGATTCCGGGACTTTCAGGGATTTGAGCAGAATCTCTCCACAGCGTTATCCACAATAGCTGTGGAAAAAATCCTTAGGCATAACAATCTACCCGCGATCTACCACGATTGAGTTCGTGGTACAGTTTGCCACATGTCTTCCGAGCCGATTCTGCGTATTGCCCTGCCAGGGCCGTTACGCCTTCTTTTCGACTACCTGCCGCCACACGACCATGACCTCATTCCGCTCCCAGGCACCCGCCTGGCGGTGCCGTTTGGGCGAACCAAACGCTGTGGGGTATTGATTGAAATTGTTCCGCGCAGTCAACTCCCTGCAGAACGCCTCAAGCGAGCCACTGCGATTTTAGACAGCTCCCCCCTCTTCACCGCAGCAGACCTGAAATTCCTGCACTGGGCATCCCACTACTATCAACACCCGTTTGGAGATGTCATCTTCCATGCCCTGCCCGTGAGATTGAGAAAACCACTCCCAGCAAAGCAAGTCTTGCCGACGGCCTGGCGGCTCACCCCTAAAGGCCGGTCGATCGATCCCACCACGCTTTCCCGAGCACCCCGGCAGGCCGCTATTCTGCGCAGTCTGCAGACCCACCCGGCTGGGCAACTGGAGTCCGAGCTATTCGAACGTTGCGGTAACTGCAAGACCGTGTTGCGCAATCTGCAGCAGAAGACCTGGATCGAGTCACTCAGAACAGAGTCTCCCCAAGCCAAGCGTCAGCAATCTTCGTCTGCACATGAACTCAATCAAGACCAAGCCCTTGCAGTCAAACAAACCCGCCGATTCCTCGGTCAATTCAAGGCCGTTCTGTTGGAGGGGGTCACCGGCAGCGGCAAGACAGAAGTCTACTTGCATCTGCTCGAACAGACACTCGACACCCACGGACAGGTGCTGGTGCTGGTTCCCGAGATCGGCCTGACACCCCAGTTGGTCAGACGCTTCGAAAGGCGACTGGGACGACCGGTCACTCTCCTCCATTCGAACCTGTCGCAAGGCGAACGTGAGCAGGCCTGGTTGGCCGCCAACCGGGGTTCGGCACAGATCCTGGTCGGGACTCGCTCCGCCATCTTCACGCCGATCCCCAATCTGCAGCTCATCATTCTGGATGAAGAGCATGATATATCGTTCAAGCAACAGGAGGGATTTCGCTACTCGGCACGTGATTTGGCCATCGTCAGGGCGCAACGCCAGCCCTGCCCGGTGCTACTTGGTTCCGCCACCCCCTCGCTGGAAAGTCTGCATAATGCCCAGCAGGGACGCTACCTCCATCTGCACCTCCCCGAGCGGGTAGGCAGTGCGGTACCACCGAGGATTTCACTGCTCGATATCCGTTCGAGCCGACTCGATGGCGGACTCTCTCCCGCGCTCCTCAAACAGGTCAGAGCGACCCTGCAACGGCAGGAACAGGTCATCCTGTTTCTCAACCGCAGGGGTTATGCCCCGGTGATCACCTGTCATGCCTGTGGTTGGTTGGCTGATTGTCCGCGCTGTGACGCCCGCATGACCCTGCATCTGAAGAGCCATCTGCTGTGGTGCCATCACTGCGGTCATCAACATGCAACGCCGGAGCGCTGTCCCAGTTGTGAGAGTCCTGACCTCCGTCCCTTGGGACAGGGTACTGAACGCCTGGAAGGGGTCTTGAACCAGCACTTTCCAGACATCCCGGTAGCGCGCATCGACCGGGATACCACGAGCCGCAAAGGCAGTCTGGAAAAACTATTGAAAGCCATCGCTGCCGACGATTTCCCCATCATCCTAGGTACGCAGATGCTGGCCAAAGGCCACCATTTTCCCAATGTCACCCTGGTCGGTCTGATCGATGTGGATCAAGGGTTGTTCGGTGCAGACTATCGGGCACCGGAGCGCATGGCTCAGCTGATCACTCAAGTGGCGGGCCGGGCCGGGCGCGCCGACAAACCGGGTCATGTGCTGATTCAGACCCGGCATCCCGACCATCCACTCCTGACTGCACTGGTGCAGGAAGGCTATCCTGCGTTTGCCCGTGATGCCTTACTGGAACGTCGACAGGCGCAACTGCCCCCTTACAGTTATCAGGTCCTGCTGCGGGCGGAATCCACCAAGTCGGATGACCCGACTGCATTTCTCGAGCATGCCTCAGCAGCAGGTCAACAGATTACCCCGGCTGGCGCATTGGACTTTTGGGGACCGGTCCCGGCACCGATGGAGAGAAGGGCTGGCAAGTTCCATGCTCATCTACTGGTCCAGTCACCCGACCGGGCTACACTGCAGCGTTGGCTTAAACACTGGGTGGAACGGCTGTCCGAACTCCCATCTGCCAAACGGGTGCGCTGGTCTCTTGATGTGGACCCTCAAGAAATGCTCTGAAAAGACCTTGCCTGGTGTGTGTGCACATAGGTTTGATGCATTAGTTTGTGTCCATTTCCCAAGAACCCACTAAGCCTGCCTGCTTGCATGTTAGAATCCGGATTTTTACAGGACGGCCAATCATCAGGGTCTTATCGAACAAGCTTGGTGATCCTGCTGCAGATACGACCCATCTGCCTATCCAGCTGAGAGCTATGAAAATCGATTTCACTCAATACCGTTTCCCGGTCTACCGCCTGAAACCGCAGTAAAGGGAATCTCATGCAGCCCAATCTGCTCACGAAACCGATATTCCTGTTCAGCGTTCTCCTGTCCTGCCTCGTCTGGGTGGCAGAGTCGCTCTTTCACTATTTCCTATTTGATCACGGCCATCACTTCGAACTGATACCTGACGATCAGAATGAGTTGTGGATGAGGATTGTCATCTGCACCATCATCATCATCTTTGGCGGCTATATTCAACGCCAGTCGACTAAAAAAAAGGCCCTCGAGGAGGAAAAACTCCGCACCCTGAAAGCGACCATGCACACCGTGGAGGATCGGGTCGGCAACACCCTCCTCGGGATCAAATTTCTGCTGCTCGATGCGCAGAACAGCCAAATCATCAATCTCGAGCTGTCCCATGAAATCTTGAAGATGATCGATGACACCATCAATGAACTCAGGGAGATCAGAAACCTGGATGTGGTCAGAGAAAAGCGCTTCAGTAAAGATACCTACTATCTGCAGACAGAGCGTCGAACCGCACCTGACGAATAGACTGTACGAACACCTCGTCGTCATACCCCCGCCTCAATGGATAAAGAACCGAGCCAAGTCTCCGTCATCATCCCCACGATCAATGAAGCCGACACGCTGCCTCGACTGCTGCAGGGACTTGCCGATCAGCAGGACATCAACCTCGAAATCATCGTAGTCGATGGCGGCTCCACCGACGGTACCCAACGGATAGCCATGACACAGCGGGCACGGCTGTTCGAGACCACAGCCGGTAGGGGCCACCAGATGAATCGAGGAGCGACCCAGGCCTCACACTCTCTGTTATTGTTTTTGCACGCCGATTCCGTGCTGACCACGCCCCATCAGTTGGCCAGGGCCGTCGCTGCGCTGCTCGCCGCTCAACAGGCCTCGACAGACTTCCGCATCGCCGGACACTTTCAGTTGAGGTTTCGCCGATCCCGTCCCGGCCATGATCTGGCGTATCGGTTCTACGAGGAGAAGAGCGCACTGAACCGCAAGG
>JASJBU010000148.1 GCA_030066355.1 Gammaproteobacteria bacterium
TAGGGAAACCCACTTCCATGGCCTTGACCATCTCATCCATCTGTCCTGCAAAAGGAATGGAGATGGCACGCTCGAGCGTGAGGCTCAAGCGGCCATCTCCATTCCTTTTGCAGGACAGATGGATGAGATGGTCAAGGCCATGGAAGTGGGTTTCCCTAGATTGGGGGAGCATGTGGAAAAGACTCAGGGAACACCCGCGGGGCCACCCTTCACGGCTTATCATGAAGTGGATTTAAAGAGGCATTTTTTCCGCTGTGATATGGGGTTACCGGTGGCTGAAGGATCCGACAAGGGAGATTTTCAATATAAGTCGTTTGTCGGAGGAAAATATTTCAAGGTGACCCTGCTCGGGAGTTACGATTTCCTCGAACATGCCTGGTACAGCGCCATGAGTCACCTCAGGATGATCAAGCTCAAATTGGACAAATCTCGACCCACTTACGAGGTCTATGAAAACGATCCGTGTACGGTTGCGTCAACCAATGAGATCCTCACCAGCTTGTATATCCCGCTGAAGTGATCGACCAGCGTGGGACAGGTCAAATATTCGTGCGCAATGGTTGGTTTTACTTATCAGAACATATTAAAATATTTAAATAACTTGTCGTTTATGCGGATTGGAATACCTGTCATGGTTAAGAAAACTCTGATTTCAATGGTTGTCGCAACGTTCCTTGGGGGGGCGGTTGAATCCCGGATCGCCGTCGCCGACGATATGTGGGATTTGATGAATCCCGGCTGGTGGATCGACCAGATGGACGATGACGATGATGACGATTGGAGATATTGGCGTTATGGTCCGGGCCCGTATGGCTACGGAAGCCCATATGGCTGGGGCTATCCACCCGGTTATGCCTTTCCACCGCAACAGCCTGTCAAGAAAAAACAGCCAGAACTGCCGATTCCGGAGTGAACCGCTGTAGCGGTTAATACGGGATTTCCAGAGCGGTACACAGATACCGCATGAAATTATCTGTGGATTTGAGATTTCGCATGACGAATTGAGGCAGGCTGTGTTGAGTGATTTCTCGGCAATCGAATGTTTTACAGGCGATGAAGTCTTTGCGCCTCAGATCCTCCAGTAGTTCATGATCGGCAGGATACCCCTTTGGAGCTCTCTTCAGTGAGTCTCCCTCCAAGACGAATCCCCGCTTGAAGCCCGGTTGATCGAGTGCAGTTTTCCATGAGGCCGGGTTATCCAGGATGAAATCGCGAATCTTCCCCAGGGTTGAATTGTCAGGGTGCCAGATCCCCGCGCCCAGAAAGCAGCGACCAGGCTCTATGTGCAGATAGAACCCGGGGGCATGGACATCCTTGCCCAGCGCATGCCGGAACTGAATCCCGATATTGGTCTTGTAGGGTGTTTTGTCTTTGGAGAATCTGATGTCGCGGTAGACGCGCATCAAAGAGCCCCCGTTCTTCTTGGCGATGGCACGGAAGTGGGGAGAGAGGCCTTCCAATCGAGGCCCCATCTCTTTTATCAGGGCCAGTGCGGGTTCGCGGATCAGCCGTTCGTAGCCGTCCTTGTTGGCATGGAACCAGGCCTTGTCGTTGTTGCGGGCAAGCTGTTCGAGAAAGCTCAATGATCCTTCAGAAAATCCTGTGAATTGATCCATCAAGCCCCTCCCACTGAGAGAGCGTCAAGCGTTATTTTTTAGCTTAGCAGAAGCCGCTGCCCGGGAGAGGCCTGCAGTGTGACATGACACTTGGATGAAACCCCACCATGGGTTATCCCGAATTGACCGGAGCCGCTGCCAGTCGATAATGGTGGGCGCTGGGGAAAATTCCCCATGGTCATGGATCTGACACAAAGCTCCAGACCATCAATCATACATATCACAGCAATGGGTAATTTCCGCGGGATGGAACTGTTGCGGTGCGCGTATGGTTGAGCGTCGATACTAATAACAGTCTAGTATGAGGAAGCCATGAAAAAGTTAACCAGAGGATATGTAATCAGTCCAATTGCTCTGTCTTTGATGCTTAGCACTGGAGCCATATATGCAGAAGATAATGGATCTTTGTCGCCGATTGAGGAGTTGGGGAAGAAGATCTACTTCGATGAGACACTCTCTTTACGTGAGAATCAGGCCTGTGCCAGCTGCCATGTACCGGATGCCGGTTGGGTCGGTGACGACTCAGAGATCAATGCTCATGGCGCAGTCTATGAAGGCTCTGTAAAGCATCAATTCGGCAACCGCAAGCCACCGAGTGCCGCCTACGCCACCGTGGCACCGATCTTCTATGCTGACTTCGGTAACCGTTTGCTGGGTGACAACGATGGCGACTTGGAATTCGATCCCCTGTTTGTTGGCGGCAACTTCTGGGACGGCCGGGCCACCGGTTGGGAACTGGGCAATCCCGCCGCGGATCAGGCTCAGGGTCCCTTCCTGAATCCCGTCGAGCAGGCCCTGCCGGACATGGCCTGCGTGGTCTACAAGGTTTGCGAAGGTGAATATGGCGAACTGTTCAACAAAGTGTGGAATCCGACCCTCTGCAGGACACTGGGAGAAGCTTGGCCGAACAACATCAAGGGCCAATGCCGCCAAGCTGATGGTGTGATTGAGCTATCCAATCAGGACCGCAATAGAGTCGACATGGCCTATGATCGGGTTGCATTATCTATCGCCGCCTTCGAAGGTTCTTCCGAGGTCAATGCCTTCACCTCCAAGATCGATGCCCATCGGGCCGGTGAGTACGATTTCAATGACCAGGAGATCATGGGTCGGGATATCTTCCGTGGCAAGGGCATGTGCTCCGATTGTCATGTGGGTAGCCGCGGTCCCGGTGATGCGCCCCCGCTGTTCACCGACTTCACCTATGACAACCTGGGCGTACCCAAGAATCCGGAAAATCCGGCTACCATAAACGGCTTTGTGGATCCTGGCCTGGCGGGCTTCCTGGAGAACGTCGATGGTTATGCTGAGTATGCCGCGACTAATTTAGGTAAATCCAAGGTTCCCACCCTGCGCAATGTGGGCCTGGGTTCCTGTGAGGCCAATCCGGACGACGAAGACTGCATCGTCAAGGCTTACATGCATAACGGCTTCTTCAAGAGCCTGAAGAGCGTGGTGCACTTCTACAACACCCGCGACGTGAAGCCGAGCTGCGAATCTTTGGATATTTTTGATGCCACCGAAGAAATCGCCCTGGCCAACGACTGCTGGCCCGCGCCCGAGGTGACGGAAAACGTCAACACGGACGAATTGGGTGACCTGGGCCTGACCGAAGAGGAAGAGGATGCCCTGGTGGCCTGGATGATGGCCATGAGCGACGGTTACCTGGATGATGACGACGATGCAGATGAGGATGACTGATCCGGCGATTATGTCGGACTGACACCTGGTCCCCTTCGCGGGATCATTAAGGCCCTGCACATGCAGGGCCTTTTTATAGGGGGTTATGGTTAGTGGTGTACAGGTATGCTGTTTGTAAAACTATGCCTGCAACTTCGACACTTAACTCGTATTGGTTTATGAGATGTCCTGAAACCCTGGGCCGCTAACTGCGAATATACATGCAATGACAGACTTGTCCTGCGTTCCGATGTACGAAGATAAGGACAGATTGGTCGTTCCCCATCAGGATGGTCTGTTGCAAAGCAGGCACTCTCTCAACCTATGTTGAATCATCCAGCACACGCGTTGGTTGTGTCGCATCGTCCCAGTGGTCGCGGTAGCGTCTCCTTTGTTCGGCCCGTACTTCACCTTCCACCAGCACCGGGATGTGGGTGGTAACGGAAGCGCCGGCGAGGAGTCTTTCGTAGTCGGCATCGACCTCGGCATACACCTCGTCATGAATGGCGCCCGTAACCTGTTCCAGAATGGTGCGGGTGATCTTCTCTTTGATGATATCCTTGTCCAGCCTTGGATCCAGGGTGAGTTTTTTACGCTTAACTCCATTCTGCGGGGGACGACTCATATCTGTCACTAGGATTTCCTTCCTGATGTTTGAATCTGGTTAAACGGTATTTCAACCGATAGTGGTACTTCAATGAATATTCTCAATGACATCTCACTTGCGCAGGTTGCTCTGCCTGCCGGAGATGATGAGTTGTTAGACTGGTTCTGTCACCGGGGAAAGGGTTAGAAAGGCCAGAGGTCCCAGCCGCTCTCCAGTTCATCCTTACAGCGGCCGATCTGCGCGCGGTAGCGTTTGGCGTTGTCATTCACCTTGCGGGCGACCTTGGTCAACCAGGGTTTTTTACGGTAGGTCTCACGTTTGAAGCCCCCATGCCCTTCGTGATAGGCGAGATATTGATTATAGGCATCCCACTTGGAAATCTTCAGTGTGCGGTAGCTCATGCTGCAGTACCAGCCGATGAAATCGACCGCATCCTCATAGTCATCCCGGTCGGCCCAGGTGTTGCCGGTCTTCTCCCGATACCAGTCCCAAGTGCTGTCCTTGACTTGTGCGTAGCCATAGGCGGAGGACTTGCGGAACCAGGGAATGAACCAAAAGAGCTTCTGACGCGGGGGTTTGGCGTCGTAGCGGAAGCGGGATTCCTGGTGGATGATCGCCAATTGTATGTGGATTGGCACACCCCATTTTTCATAGGTTTCCTGGGAGGCCTCATACCAGTCGTCCTTTTCCGTGAAGATGGAACAGGCGTTCTCGGTGTCACGGGGAGGCGAGGTGGAGCAGCCGGTGCCAAACATCAGGAAAAGACCTGAAATAACTGATGCAACAATATGATATTTATAAGAATAGATGAAGCCCATGGCAGCTATTATAGTTCAATTCACTGAGTACGAAAGCACAATGTGCTGTCGCGGGAGACCCGGCTTCGAGAGAATTTGCAAAATAGGCTCAATATCCCGCTTGAAATCAGTATAATACCGGCCGTTTATTAACAATCTCTGTTATTCTCATAGAAAAATTTAGGAGCCATCGATGAAACTGATTCTATTGGGCGCACCGGGTGCGGGTAAGGGTACGGTTGCCAAAGAGCTGACCAAACTGGACGGTTCCGTGCAGATCTCCACCGGTGACATCCTGCGCGGTGCGGTACAGGCCGGTAGCGAACTGGGTAAAAAGGCCGAGGCCTTCATGAAGGCGGGCGACCTGGTGCCGGACGATCTGATCATGGGTATCATGGAAGAGCGGCTCCAGGAGGACGATTGTACCAAGGGTTTTCTGCTGGACGGCTTTCCCCGCACCATTCCTCAGGCCGAGGCACTCAAAGAGTTGCTCGCCAAGATCAATGTGGAGCTGGATTTCGCGGTCGAGATCGACGTGCCCCGCGAAGTGATCCTCGACCGTCTGACCACCCGCCGTACCTGTGTCGACTGCGGAGCGATCTACAACGTCAAGAGCATGCCCACCAAGGTCGAGGGTGTGTGTGACAAATGCGGCGGTAAGGTGGTACAGCGGGACGACGAGACCGAGGAGGCCATCTCCAACCGTCTGGACGTCTACAATGAAAAGACCGCTCCGCTGGTCGATTTCTACAAGAACGAGGACATGCTGTTGACCGTCAGCGCCACCTTCAGCGAAGTGGTGGTGAATGCCATACAGGAGCGCCTGGGCAACTGATCGAGTTCGTCTGTGTTTCTCTGCCTGATGAGATCAAAAGCCTGCTCATTTGAGCAGGCTTTTCCGTCTATATCGATGGATACTGCCATGCATTTGATACCATTCTTCGTTGATGGATGCGCTGACGATGAGCGATAGAGACGCTTCGCTGAGAGGGCCTAACAACAACTGGCTGGAGCGCTGGGAGCGGCAGGACATCGGTTGGCATCATGCAGAGTACAACCCCCATCTGTTGAACTACTGGCAGATGTTGGAGGTACCCGAAGGTGCCCTGGTGTTGGTGCCGCTATGCGGCAAAAGCCGGGACATGGTCTGGCTGACGGAACAGGACTACCGGGTGCGGGGTATCGAACTGAGCCCCCTGGCGGTGGAGACCTTCTTCAAAGAGCAGGGTCTGCAGCCCAAGCGCGAGAGCTTGGGGCATTTTGAGCGTTGGAGCGCCGGCCCCTATGAGATCTATTGCGGGGACATCTTCGATCTCGACCAGCTGGACAACAGCCAGGTGAATGCGGTGTATGATCGTGCCTCCCTGGTGGCCTTGAATCCGCTCCAGCGTATGCACTACGGACAGCTGTTGAAGCACGTGTTGCCCGCGGGTTGCCCAATCCTCCTGGTGGCCCTGGACTACTCCCAGCACGAGATGACCGGTCCCCCCTACAGCGTGGATGAATCAGAGGTGCGGGATCTGTTTCGCTCCGTCTACAGGGTCAACCAGCTAGATTCCCTCGACCTGCACAATCAGTCAGAACGCTATAAAGAGCAAGGTCTGAGCCGGATCTTTGAACAGATTTACCAGTTACAACCGTTGGTGGATTGAGCCTGAAGTGTAGGACGGAACAAGCGCAGCGGTCCCGCCCTGCTTCTATCTTCGCTCCGTGGGTGATCAGTATGGTGTCTTGGCCTGGTCCGCCTGCCACAACTCGAACAGTTCCTGGGCGGAGTCCTGCATTATTCTGCGTACCTGGATGCCGCTCAGTGGCAATGGCTTGTGCATTTTCTGCATGATTGCCTTGTCGTGAAAACCCAGACGTGCGGCATCCTCTGCATCGGCTGCGAATACCAGGGTGCCTATCCTTGCCCAATGTGTGGCCGCCAGGCACATGGGGCAGGGTTCGCAGGTGCTATAGAGGCTGGCCCGTTCCAGATGAAACTGGCCCAAGCGTGCACAGGCATCGCGGATTGCGAGTATTTCGGCATGCGCTGTGGGATCGTTGCGTGCCACCACCTGATTCCAGCCCCGGCCCAGGATCTCGTCGTCGACCACCACGACTGCGCCAAATGGGCCGCCATGCCGCTGCTCAACACCCTGGCGGGCAAGTCTCAGGGCTTCCAGCATGAACCGGTCATCCTTATCCATGGGGTCGGTAGGCCTCACTCCCATTTGAAGGTCTTGGCGCCGAGGGTGATGAAGACTGCGCTGAACAATACGAGCACCAGGAGTTGAGGCGTCACATCGAGCAGACCTGAGCCTTCGATCATTACGGACCGGGCGGCATCCACCATGTGGGTAAGGGGTAGCAGGAGTGCAAGATCCTGTACCAGCGGGTGAGAGCCCTCGAGAGAAAACCAGACCCCGGAGAGCAGCATCATTGGCCAGCTGATCAGGTTGAGTACGCCATTGGCCGCCTCTTCGCTGCTCATGCGGGCGGCGATCAACAGACCGACGCTGATCAGACTGAGCGATCCGATAATAAGGATCAACAGCAGCAGCCAGTAGGAACCGAACATCTGGAAGCCCACCAGCAGATGGGTGCCGAGATAAACGATGACGGTCACCGCCACGATCATCAGCATGCGCGAGACGATCTGTGCAGAGAGAAACTCGAAGGCGCTCAAGGGTGAGGCCCGCAGGCGTTTCAAAACGCCGTTCTTGCGGTAACGTACGATTACATACCCGACCCCGAACAGGGCGCTGAACATGATATTCATGCCCAGGACGCCGGGAATCACCCAGTCCACGTAGCGGGTCTCACGACCGCTGAGGGTCTGCTTGTGCAACGTCAGGTTGGATAGAAGCTGCTCGAGCATATAACCGTTCGCCGAAGTGGTGTTGACCCATAAACGGTCTTGCTCCATGTCCAGGAGGAGATCGATCTGATGTCGGTCGACCTTGGTGATCTGCACCTCCAAACGGTCAACCGGAATGAATTGGATGTGTCGCATGGCCAGAAAGTCAGCGTACTCCGGATGGGCCTCGGCATCCCCGTATACTGCGACCTTGAACAGGTCCCGCTCGCCGGTGGCGAAGGCGAAGGCGAAACCGATCACGATCAGCACCGGCATGATGAAGTTCCACCCCAACGCGGTACGATCCCGCAGAAACTCCAGGTTGCGGGCATGGAAGGCGGCGAGGAAGCGGCGTAAGGACATCTTTCAGGCTCGCAGCTGATGGCCGGTCAGTTCGAGGAAGAGATCTTCCAGGGTGGGAGAGCGGACCTCCAGTTGGCTGAGTGAGACACCCTGTTCGATGAGGTTCGCGATACTCCGGTCGAGATCCTTGGAGAGGATCTCGACACGCTCCATCTGGGTCGGCAACAGGTTGTCTCCGACGGCGTTGAATCCGGCCGGCAGGCTTTCCTGCGGCAGGGTGATCACCGCGTTTTCGAAGTGTTCCGCCAGCAGGGCCTTGGGTGAACCCTGGGCGATGATCCTGCCGTGATCCATGATGATGATCTCATCACACAGCTCATAGGCCTCTTCCATGTAATGGGTGGTCAGGACCAGGGTCTTGTGCTCCGCCTTGATCTGCCTGACCTGTTCCCACAGATTGTGCCGTGACTGGGGATCCAGACCGGTGGTCGGCTCATCCAGAAAGATCACCTGCGGATCATTGATCAAGGCAATCGCCAACAGCAGACGCTGTTTCTGGCCGCCAGAAATCTTCCGGGTGTCACGCTCCAGGAACTCCCCCAAGGCGCAGATCTCCACCAGCTCTTCGAGAGGCCGGGTATGCTCATAGAAATGCTGAAACATGCTCAGGACTTCCCTGACCTTGATGAACTCCTGCAGTGCCGTATGCTGAAACATGATCCCGGCTTCATTGCGGAAGCGTTTGCCGAGCGGTGCCCCCTGGTAGCGGATGGAGCCGGATGTTGGGGTCTTGATGCCCTCCAGCATCTCTACCGTGGTGGTCTTGCCCGCCCCGTTGGGCCCCAGCAGGCCAAAGCAGGTGCCCGGTGAGATGTCGAAGCTGACGCCGTCGACCGCCTTGATTTCCGCATAGTGTTTCCTGAGGTCGATGGCCTCGATCATGGGCGGTCCGTGGTTGTTGTGGTTGGTTCAGGTGATGAAGATATGCTCGACCTCGGCCAGGTCTTCCGCCACACCCTCGATTTCGATCACTTGGATCTCCGGTTCCAGCCCCACTTTACTGAAAGCGGGAGCCGAGCTCCAGTCCTGAGCGTTGACGGGATGATCGGAACCCATCAGGGTCTGCAAGCGACCGACGATCACCACGTCCACATAGTCAGCCGGACCTTCATGGTCGTATGCCAGATTCAGGAAGTGTTTGGGTACATTGATCAGGGATTCGGAAAAGTCCCATTCCTGCAGGATGCGCTCGCCAATCCGCGGGCTGAGCAGTTCGATGACCCGATCCAGTTCAGCGGCGTCATCGATCAATTCTGTGCGGCTTTCCGCCATGGTGAGAATCGGCAGGGCGCCGATATTGTGAATCAGTCCGGCCAGCAGGGCCTGCTCCTTATCCAGGTGTTTGAGGTCTTGGGCCAAAACGCGGCTGATCGCGGCGATCTGCACACTCTCTTCCCAGAGTTGCCGGAAGCGTTTATCCAGCAGGTCATTGGTGGCCTGGAACATCTGTTGCATGATCAGGCTGACCACCAGGCTTCGCACGAGGCGAGTGCCGAGCCTTGCCACCGCCATCTGCAGGTTATCGATCGGATTTCGGCCCCGATACAGGGGGCTGTTGGTGACTTGCAGCAGGCGGGCGGAGAGGGCTGCATCGGTCGCAACGATGTCAGCGACCTGACTGGCGGTGGATTTGTCGCTTTCCACCGCGTCACGCACACGTAATGCCACCTCCGGCAGCGTGGGGAGGGTCAGGCGGCGTTCTTCAATGGCCTTGAAAAGATCGTTGAGAAAGGCATTTTCATCAATCATCTACTGAGTATCCTGTTCCTTGATGGGGGCTTCAGACGTATGATTGATCTAGCGACAGCGTTACCCCGATTCTGAAGCAAATTCGTATGGGAGTTCGCTGATCTCCACGACCGGGCCATTCTCTCCGAGATGGACCGTTTTGTTTTCGGCGCTCTCGATCTCGATGACCGCCAGCATGTCATAGCCATCGACAGCAGCCTGGGCATCGACCACCTTTCCGGTGCCCTGACCGGAACTGCTGTCTTCGGCAAACAGTTCGTCTCCGGGCCGGGGTGCGGTTTCCGCTTTCACATGGGTCAGATACATACGCCGCTTGAGCTTACCCAGATACTGCATACGTGCGACAATTTCTTGCCCCGTGTAGCAGCCTTTGGTAAAGCTCACGCCATCAGTGAGCTGCATGTTGACCATCTGCGGAATGAAGGTCTCGGTCGTTTCCGGGAAGACCGTCGGGATACCCGCCCGTATTTCCTGCAACGCCCAGTAGTTTCGATCCAGGCGGATTGCCTTGCTTTCAAAGTCCTCCCACAGCCTGATCAGTTCGGAGGCCGGGCCGACAAGCTCGTAACGGAGATTGGGACCCGGCATGCGGATCAGCAGCACATCGTTGTGTTCGATGGCGCCGTTCTGACAGGCGGGGATCTTGGGAAAGCGTGAGTCGAGGAGCGACTCGGCGCAATCGCCGGTGAGACCGAAGCGGGCCAGTTGGTCACTGGCATCGGTCAGGGTCACCTTCGCCATCAGGACAAACATGCCCAGACGCTTCATGACCGAGTCGATATTCGCCAGAGGGGTCTGCAGGTAATAGGCTCCGGCCATGCGGAAGACCCGGAAATTGGCCAGCATACGCCCTTTGGCGGTGCACCAGCCACTCAGGTTGCTGTGCTGTTCGTTGACCTCCCGCATATCATTCGTCATCTGTCCCTGCAGGAACTCCAAGGCATCCTCGCCATCCACCTGGATCAGGCCGAGATGAGATAGGTCGTTCAGCGCACAGGCGGCTTGCGGATCACTGATCGCATCGGGACGGGATTGTAAAAATTCAGACCACTGTTTGTTCATAACGATTTCATGGTTTCTGGGTTTGGCTGACAACAGTGCGTATCATACCTGAACCCAATCATGACGAAACTCCCCCGCTTTTGGGGGTTGCCATAGTGGATGACCCAATGAGCAAATTGATGCCAGGTAGCCTGGTGCTGTATAAAATTCGCCCGGCGCGGATCAGGGAGGTCAGTGACAAGATCGAGATCGAGCTGGAGGGGGGTAAGAGCAAACGGGTGAGAGACAAGGACATCACTCTGTTGCACCCCGGTCCCCTGGCCAGTCTGCGGGAGCTGACACCGCAAAGCGGGGAGGTTGAGGAGAACTGGGAGCTGCTCGAAGGCAGCACCACCGAGATCCGCGAGCTGACCGAGCTGATCTTCGGAGACTATACCCCGGCTACCGCCTGGGCGGCCTGGCAGCTGGTGGAAGAGGGGATCTATTTCAGCGGCGAACCTGACCGGATCACCCCCCGGTCGATGGAGTGGGTGCGTGAGGAGCAGGAGAAACGGGCCAAGAAGGCGCAGGAGGAGCAGGCCTGGAAGGCCTTCGTGGAGCGGGTCGAACAAGGTCGGATCCTCGAGGAGGATCACAAAACCCTGGGCGAGGTGGAAATGCTTGCCCTGGGCCGGCGTGAGGGCAGCCGCATCCTCAAGGCCTTGAACATCCAGGAATCCCCGGTCAATGCCCATCGCCTGCTGGTCCGCACCGGCTACTGGACAGCCAACGAGAATCCTTATCCACGCCGGCAGGGGATCAATGAAACGATCCCAGACGACGCTGTGCCGGTGTTGCCCAATGAGGAACGCCTCGACCTGACCCATCTGGCCGCCTATGCCATCGATGATGAAGACAATGAGGATCCGGACGATGCGATCAGCCTGGACGGGGATCGCATCTGGGTGCATGTGGCGGATGTGGCCGCCCTGGTGCCGCCGGACAGTCAGATCGACTTGGACGCATGCAGCCGCGGCAGTAATCTCTATCTGCCGGAGAAGGTCATCCCCATGCTGCCGCCCCAGATCACCGACCGCTTGGGCCTGGGTCTGCAGGCAGAGTCGCCGGCGCTTTCGATCGCTTTCAGGCTCTCGGACCAGGGGGAGATCAGCGATGTACAGGTTCATCTGACCCGTCTGCAGGTACAACGCATCAGCTATGCAGAGGCGGATCTGTGCATGCAGGAGGCTCCGTTTGCCGAACTGCTGCAAAAAAGCCGCGTCTACCGGGCGCGCCGCGAGGCGGCAGGGGCCGCCTTCATCCAGTTGCCTGAGGTCAAGATCCGGGTCAAGGGGGGAACGGTGGAGATTCACCCCCTACCGCCGCTGGACAGCCGGGAGATGGTCACTGATCTGATGCTGATGGCGGGCGAGGCGGTCGCCCGCTACTGTTTGGAGCGGGATATCCCGGTGCCTTTCGCCACCCAGGCGCCGCCGGACGAGCCTGCTTCACCGGAGGGCATGGCCGCGATGTACGCCTATCGACGCCAGTTTAAGCCCACCCAGGTCAAGACCCAGCCGGAACTGCATGCCGGTCTTGGGATCGAGGCCTATACCCGGTCCACCAGTCCTTTGCGCCGCTATTCGGATCTGCTGACCCATCAGCAGTTGCGGGCCCATCTGCAGGGCCGGGAGGTGCTGGATATCCATCGCCTGTCGGAGCGGCTCAGCCAGGCCGAGTTGGGCAGTATGGCGATCAGAAAGACCGAAAGGTTGTCAAACAGTCATTGGCGGCTGGTCTATCTGCGGGATCATCCGGATTGGCAGGGCGATGCGGTGGTCGTGGCGCGAGAGGGTGAACGCGCCACGGTGGTGATTCCGGATCTGGGTATGGAGGCCAAGGTGCGCATCAAGAGCGCGCCGGTGTTGAACGACAGCGTGACCCTCAAACTGCGTGAGGTGGATCTGCCGGATATGACCTGTTATTTCAGAATCCTCTGAGGAGGTTGTCATGAAGTTGGTGGTTGCAGTACTGATGGCTGGCCTGCTGGGCGGCTGTACGCTAAGCGGTCCGCAGCTCAGGGCAGACGATGACTACAGGGTGATGCCGCCGCCAGGCACCAGGATCGAACTGCATCGCCCCTTGAGCGTGCCAGGAGGGCATACCCGGGTTTTTTTACAGAGGGGCGAGGTGGTCTCGAAACAGGGCTTCGACCGTTATCGGCCCAGTTGTAACTTCGAGATCAGGACACTCGCAGAGCAGCCCAGGCAGATCCTGCCGGAAGACTTCCTGGTGAGCCGGGCGCAGCGAGAAACCGCCGAAGTGGTATTCCATCGGGCAGCCCCTCTCATGCTGGCCGGTTTGAACTTTGTTGGGATGGATGACGGATTGCCGATGGTTGTGCACAGTGTCCACCTGTGGATCAGCAGCGATCGCCAGCCGGATGTGATGCGATTGACCTGTCGGGGTGCGTTCGGCGATCCGCCGAATGCGGATCCGCCCTCCATTGCTCAGATGAAACAAGCTCTCGGCAGTTATGCGTCCCTCAAATCGCCCAGTGATTAGTTGCTGATTTGCTGAAACCCCGGAAAGAAAAACTCCTGCAAGGCCGAGCCGTGCAGGAGTCGTAGGGTGCCTCCCTGACAGTCCGGCGGCTGTCCTTAGCGCGCCAGAGGTCCTGTCGATTTGTTCTTTTTTCTCAACTCAACCTAGTTACCGCCGCCACCTGGGGCCGGGCCCTGGGCCGGGTGCCGGCGCAGGTGCAGTAACAGACACACTCTTTGTGACTGCTCCTGTGGCACCCAGATCATCGGTCACCGTCAAGGTCACACTGTAGGTACCGGCCGCAGCATAGGTGTGCCCCGGGTTTTGCAGCGTCGATGTGCCGCCATCCCCGAAATCCCAGGCAAAACCGACAACGGTACCATCATTATCCGTTGAGGCATCGGTGAAATTACAGCTCAGGTCGGTGCAGGTAAACGTGAAGTCCGCGACCGGTGGTTGATTGGCCGTAGG
>JASJBU010000149.1 GCA_030066355.1 Gammaproteobacteria bacterium
AGATTGTCCCAGCCGGGAGGGGCATAGCCGATGCCGAAGCGGGCGGCAATCTCACCGCTCAGGCCGCGGTCCTTCAGGTATCTGACTGCCGTGTGGGCCTGAGGATGATCTCGGAGCTGGCGTCGATAGAAGACGGCCGCCTGCTCCAGCGTTTCGTACAGTGGGTGCAGGTTCGGGCCCTGCTGAAAACCCGCCTCCCGTGGTACCTCAAGCCCCGCCATGCCGGCGAGCTCCTCGACTGCCTCGACAAACCCGAGGTTGTCATATTCCATCAAGAAACCGATCGCAGAACCGTGTGCACCGCACCCAAAGCAGTGGTAGAACTGCTTCTGGCTGCTGACGGTGAAGGAGGGGGTCTTCTCATCGTGAAACGGACAACGGGCTTGGTATTCCCGGCCTGCCTTTTTCAGCGATACGCGGCGGTTGATGACGTCGACGATATCGACCCGATTCAACAGGTCATCGATAAACTGAGGAGGAATCTTGCCGGCCATGGAGAGTGAATGGCCCCAATATGTTTTAAAGCGTCACAGCTAGAATAGCTGAATCCCGTGTTTGATGTAGAATTTCAGCCGGTGAGTTTCTGCTTCACGAGGGCGCTCACCTGCCCCATATCGGCCCGCCCCTGGATCTTCGGCTTCAACTGCCCCATCACCTTGCCCATGTCCTTCATACTGTTTGCACCGGCATCTGCGATGGCGGCATCCACCATGACGAAGATCTCGTCGTCGCTCAGGCCTTCAGGCATGTATTCCTGGATGATCTCGATCTCGGCGAGTTCCTGAGCCGCCAACTCTGACCGGCCGGCCCGTTCGTACTGAGCGATGGAGTCACGGCGTTGTTTGATCATCTTTTCCAGAATGGCCAGCACCTGGACGTCATCCAGTTCGATGCGCTCATCCACTTCTCGCTGCTTGATCGCGGCGGTGACCAGACGCAAGGTGGCCAGGCGTGCCTTGTCCTTGGCCTTCATGGCGGCCTTGACGTCGTCCTGGATGCGCTGTTTTAACATGGAGGCAGATGCACGAAGGATGGATCAGTACTGGCGTTCCCAGCGGCGGTTTTCGCGAGAGACCTTTTTCAGGGTACGCTTGACGGCAGCGGCAGCCTTACGCTTACGCTCCCAGGTGGGTTTTTCGTAAAATTCACGACGGCGAACTTCAGCCAGTACACCGGCCTTTTCGCAGGAGCGTTTGAAGCGGCGCAGTGCGACTTCGAAGGGTTCGTTTTCTTTGACGCGTACGTTAGGCATCTATGAGGTTCCTTGGGATCTGTTATGATTTCTCATTGGGTGAAAAGGGCGAATTCTACCCACAGCGCTATCGGTTTGCAAAATTATTCCCCTCTAACGGGTAAAAAGACAAAGAAAATGCGGGTCTTAGGTATCGAAACCTCCTGTGATGAGACAGGTGTGGCGCTGTTTGACAGCGATCAGGGGTTATTGGGTCATGCGGTTCACAGCCAGACCGAAATCCATGCGGAATTTGGCGGAGTCGTGCCTGAACTGGCCTCGCGGGACCATGTGCGGAAGGTTTTGCCGCTGCTGCGGGGACTGTTTCATGAGACCGGTATCGAACGGCAGACAATCGATGGTATCGCCTATACGGCCGGGCCCGGTTTGGTTGGGGCATTGCTGGTCGGGGCCGCAGTCGGGCGCAGTCTGGCCTGGGCCTGGAAAGTCCCGGCGGTTGCGGTGCACCATATGGAAGGTCATTTGCTGGCGCCCATGTTGGAGTCCGAGCCCCCGGCATTCCCGTTCGTGGCATTGCTGGTTTCCGGAGGGCACACTCAGCTGGTCCATGTGGCCGGTATCGGTTGTTATCAGTTGTTGGGCGAATCACTGGACGATGCGGCGGGCGAGGCCTTTGATAAAACCGCCAAGCTGTTGGACTTGCCCTATCCAGGCGGACCGGAGCTGGCAAAGTTGGCTGAGTCCGGCAATCCCGATCGATACCACTTCCCGCGTCCGATGGTGGATCGGCCGGGTTTGGATTTCAGCTTCAGTGGCTTGAAGACCTTTGCCCTAAATACCTTACAGGATGCGAAGGAGCGGGAGGGGGGGAACTTGTCTGCACAGACCGTCGCGGATCTCTCGCGGGCCTTTGAGGATGCGGTGGTTGATACCCTCCTGATCAAATGCCGTAGGGCGGTGCGCCAGACCAACAGCAAGACCCTGGTGATGGCCGGGGGCGTCAGCGCCAACCGCAGGTTGCGTCGGCGCATCGGTGAAATGATGGCAAAGGAGGGGGGAGCCGCCTATTATCCGCGCCCAGAACTATGTACGGACAACGGGGCAATGATCGCCTATGCAGGCTGTCAGCGTCTGTTGGGCGGAACCGATGAGCCCTTGTCTTTTTCCGCCAGACCGCGCTGGCCGATGGAGAGCCTGGAAGCGGTTTCGTCTGAAACTAACTGATACCCAGCGGTGTCTTCGAGGTCTGCCCGGTAATCTCCTTGACCAGTTTGGGTACCAGATAGCCCGGCAGCTTTGCCAACAGAGCCCGATATAACTTGCGCGCCTCGGGTTCCGGGACCTCGAAATGGGCTGAGCCCTGTACCCGGTCGAGCAAATGCAGGTAATAGGGCAATATGCCTGCTGCGAACAGTTTCTCGCTGAGGGTGGTGAGGGTCTCGCGCGAATCATTGACGTCCTTCAATAATACGGCTTGATTGAGTAAGGTGATGTTGTTCCTGTGCATCTTGCGGGTGGCGCTGGTCAACGCAGGAGAGAGCTCGTTGGGGTGGTTGACGTGCAACACGACGACCGTAGGCAAGGCTAGGCCACTCAGCAGTTCGATCAGGTGGGGTGTGATCCGCTCGGGCAGCACCACGGGCAGGCGGGTGTGCAGTCGCAAGCGTTGCAGGTGAGGAATGCCAGCCAAATTCGCGAACCACTCGGCCAGCCTCTCGTCTTGCAGCATCAAGGGATCGCCGCCGCTGAGGATGACCTCCCGGATGCTCGGGTCTGCCTTGAGATAGCCCAGGATGTCTTGCCACTGGCGCGGTGATGCAGTGCCCCCGTGGTACGGATAGTGACGTCTGAAGCAATAGCGGCAGTGCACGGCGCAGGCCCCGCTGGCCAAAATCAAAGCTCGTCCGTGATATTTGTGTAAGATCCCGGGCACGCTTTGGGACTCCAGATCACCAACCGGATTGTTGTTGAAGCCCGGCTGGGCGATTGCCTCCCGGCCGCTGGGTAAGACCTGCAACAACAGTGGATCGTTGGGATCACCCGGTTTCATCAGAGCGACGAATCCCCTTGGCACCCTCAAGCTGAATGGATCGGAATTGCCAATGGGCAGATTCAATCGGTTCTTATCCAATTCCAGAAAGGCCAGCAGTTCATCCAGGTCGGTGAATGCCGTTTTCATGGCCTGCCGCCAGGTGGGTGTCTGCAAACTTTCCTCACTCTCAGGTATGATGGCGGCCGCAATCGGTATGTTTCGTGAGGATGTCATGGCTAGCTATAGTACCAATGAGTTCAAGGGTGGTCTCAAGATAATGATGGATGGAGACCCTTGCTCCATCATTGAAAACGAATTCGTGAAGCCGGGTAAAGGTCAGGCATTCAATCGTGTGAAGATCCGCAACCTGATGACCGGACGGGTCTTGGAGAAGACCTTCAAGTCCGGCGAGTCGGTGGAGGGTGCGGATGTGCATGAGACCGAGATGCAGTATCTCTACACCGATGGTGAATTCTGGTATTTCATGGACCCGGAGACCTTTGAACAGGTGAGTGCCGATGCCAAGGCCCTGGGCGATGCGGTGAAATGGCTGAAAGAGCAGGATGTGTGCACACTCACCCTGTGGAATGGCTCGCCGATCATCGTTGAACCGCCAAAGTTCGTGGTGCTGAACGTCACCGATACGGACCCTGGCCTCAAAGGGGATACCTCTGGCAGTGGCGGTAAACCGGCCACCCTGGAGACCGGGGCGGTGGTGCGCGTACCCCTGTTCGTGCAGATCGGCGAGGCGATCAAGGTCGATACCCGGTCCGCGGAATATGTCTCCCGCGCCAAGGAGGACTGAGCCTTGCATGAAAGCCACGGAGTCCTGGCGACCATCCGCGTCTCTTGAGACCCTACGGGCCCGCGCGGGCCTACTGACCGGGGTCCGAGAATTCTTTCAACGACGCGGGGTGATGGAGGTCGAGACCCCGGTCTGTTCCCGTTTCGGGGTCACCGATCCTGCTATCGAAAGTTTCACCACCCGGTATGCCGGGCCTGCCGCACCACCGGGCCGGACACTCTATCTTCACACCTCCCCGGAATTCCCCATGAAGCGACTGCTGGCGGCGGGGGCTGGTCCCATCTACCAGATCTGCAAGGTCTTCCGAGGCGGCGAGCTGGGCGCAAAACACAACCCTGAGTTCACCCTCCTGGAGTGGTACAGACCCGGTTTCGATCATCATCGGCTCATGGATGAAGTGGCGGAGTTGGTCAACAGCCTCATGCCACACCAGCTGGAAGTGGAGAAACTGACCTATGCCGAGGTCTTTCGGCAGGCGCTGCAACTCGATCCCCATACCGCCACACTTGCCGAACTGCGACGGTGTGCTCGGGAGGTGCCGATCCCTGGCGCTGCGGAGCTTGAGTTAGTGCAGGCGGATGCTTGGTTGGACCTATTGTTGACCCATGTCATCGAGCCCCAACTCGGCCGTGCTCGGATGACCTTCCTCTATGAATACCCAGCCAGTCAAGCGGCACTGGCCAGGATAATACCGTCCAGCCCACCGCTTGCCGAACGCTTCGAACTGTATCTCGCGGGTGTCGAAATCGCTAATGGGTTCAATGAGTTGACCGATGCGCAAGAGCAGAGAAACCGCTTCGAACAGGAAAACTCAGAACGCTCAGAGCAGTCGCTTGCACAGATTGATATGGATCTACATCTGCTTGCCGCACTCGAAGCCGGCCTGCCGGCATGTGCCGGAGTGGCGTTGGGTATCGATCGATTGCTGATGCAGATCACCCAAAAGGCATGCATAGAAGAGGTATTGAGTTTTGGCTTTGAGCGGGCTTGACGATTTAAATGCCGAGAAGTCGATATGCACGAGACAAAAAGCAGGGTCTTTGGGAGAATTGTCAAAATAGATGTCAATTCCCTGGGTATTCGCTAATCCTGAGTTGTTTGCATCTATAATCTCATAGATAGAAAAGCCCAGTAAGCGAAATAGCGCACAGTGGGTCATCCCAGGGATTTGTGTCCAGACTGATGAGAGACAAGCTTAGAATTTTCGGCATTCTATTCGCGATCTTGCCTTTTGTGCTAGCAGAGGCATCTGCGGACGAGCGTGAACCGTCATTGATGTGGCCACCCTTCAAGACAGTATTGGCGGCTGCGGGCTTTGATTTGGAACCGCTGAAACTGCAGTGGTCCATGCTGGAGCTGTTCTATACCAAACGGCAAGGTCAAGCTGCGTGGCACGAAGCAGGTCGCTTGAACTCCCATGCAATCGCGCTGATCGACTGGATTCCTAATGTCGATAGGGATGGCTTATACCCTGCGGACTATCATCTCGAAACACTCAGATACTTTTCACCCTATACCCATGGCAAGACCCTGCAACTCAGGGAGCTGGTGCTGACCGACGCGTTTTTAAGGCTTGCCATGGACCTGCGGCTCGGTCTCCTTGACCCTGAAACGCTCGATCCGCAATGGCGGTTGCCGCCCGAATCATTTGACCCCGCCCAGTTTCTCGAGACCTATCTAATTGCCGGCAATCCGCGCCAGACGCTCGATATGCTGAGACCCGCAACTCTGGCCTATGGCCGTCTGCAGAGAGCCTATGCTCGGTATCGGCAGATCGAGAAAGCAGGGGGCTGGCCGCGGATCACGGTGAGGCACACATTGCGGCCGGATGCCCTAGACCCGGCAGTGAAGACGCTCCGCACAAGGTTGAGGATCGAGGGCGACCACCCGGACATTGAACCGTCCGATCCCTGGCTCTACGACGCGCAGGTACGTGCGGCTGTCAGGCGCTTTCAACGCAGAAATGGATTACTTGACGATGGGGTCGTGGGTCCTCTGACCCGATATGCCCTCAATGTTCCGGTAGCACGACGGATCAATCAGCTGCTTGCCAGTCTTGAGCGCTGGCGCTGGCTGCCCAGGGAGCTGGGCGATCCCCATCTCCTGGTGAATACCGCCGGTTACGAACTGACCCTGGTCGATGATGGTGAGCCTGTAGTGCGTAAACGTACGATCAGTGGCCGGGAAAAGCGCCAAACCCCCTCTTTCAAGAGTCGCATCACCCATCTGGTGGTTAATCCTGAGTGGACGGTGCCCCGTATCATCGCGGTGGAAGATCTTCTACCGAAACAACAACACGATGTGGAGTTTCTGGATCAGCGGGGGATCCGGGTCTTGCAGCATCAAGATGGACAGTGGATTCAGCTCGATGCCAAGTCGCTCGACTGGGCGCAGTACAACAAGGATAATTTCCCCTTCCTGCTGAGACAGGATTCAGGGCCGAAAAACAGTCTGGGTCGCTTCAAATTCCACATGAACAACCCCTACGCCATCTATCTGCATGATACACCGGCCGTGGGTCTGTTCAGAAAACCGATCCGCGCTTTCAGTTCAGGCTGTGTGCGAGTGCAGGATGCGGGTTATCTGGCCCGTTATCTGGTGGATAGTGGAGGGCAGTCGGTTGAGGAGCTGATCGAGCTCCCCCTGCAGAGTGGTGACACCCAGGTCACCAAGCTCTCGAATCCCATCGAGGTCTACCTGACCTACTTTACCAGTTGGGTAGATCATGATGGAGCGGTCCAATTTCGTCCCGATATCTACCAGCGCGATACAGATCTCATACCGGCACTGAAAGGCAGCGAGAGTAGACTGGCTCACTATCGGGAGCAACCTCGGACCGAATCGCTCTGATCCATCCAATCCTGCGATCAACCTCTCAACTTTAAACTCCTGCAACCTGTGAAGGGGTGCACAGGATTGACAGGTGCCCCTCGTTTTCTGGTATTCTGCGCCTCAATTTTTTGCCAGAAAAAACCGATATCTCAATAAGTACAATCGGTTACACAGAATTTATATCATGACGACTAACAACATCATCACAGGAGTGAATAGACGCCAGTTTCTGGCCGGCTGTGCCGCCTTCGCCGGAACTGCGCTTGCTCCAACGGTATTTGCCTCGGTTAATCCAAAACCGGAACGCCAGCTGGCCTTCCGCCACCTACACACCGGGGAAAAGATAAAATTGACCTACTGGGCCGAAGGTGACTATCTGGCTGACAGCCTGCAGGAGATCAATCATCTGCTGCGGGACCACCGAACCGGCGACGTGGCCCAGATGGACAGAGCCTTGATGGATCTGCTCTACAGCCTGCAAAACCGCCTGGACCGGCAGGGGGAATTCCAGATCATCTCGGGTTATCGTTCACCCAAGACCAACAAGATGCTGCGTTCCCAGAGCAGCGGGGTTGCCAAAAAGAGTCTGCATATGCAGGGCAGGGCGATCGATATCCGACTTTCCGGTACTGAGCTCAAACACTTACGCAGAGCGGCCATCGACCTCAAGCTAGGTGGTGTCGGCTACTATCCGAAGTCCAATTTCATCCACGTGGATACCGGTCGGGTCAGGAACTGGTAGCCAGGAGAACCATTCGTTCCTCTCGCTCATCGCGAATTCACCGGGATACCTGTGGCACTCACGCATCTCGCTGTGCGAAGCGTGAGTGTGCTTCGACTGACTTATGCAAAGCAGTATCGGGTCTAAGAAAATTCACCGGTTGTTGTCAGTCATATTGTCATCGGATCCTTCCCACTCCCAGACCTTGTAACCATAAACACAGGACATATCCGGTGGCAGTATGCACGACAAGCTGTAGGACCCGCCCGGCGTACTTTCCGTCAGCTGAAGGAAAATACTAATAAATCCCCAGCCGCTTGTTGCATCGGAAACCTTCTCGGTTTCAGACCAGTGGGTTCCCCAGGAATAGGCAGTACACTCGATGGGTGAATCGCTCACACCAACGTTTACGACGATGTTAGCGCCATCCTCATTCTCAGTGTTGTCGCGTACGATGGGACAAGTTACTTCCACTTCGCTTGGGGAATTTTCAGGATTACAGATACCGCCATTCTCATAGATCACGAGATCAATGGGCCGTGCCTGGCAGCCTGTCGCACGATATGTTTTTGCATCAAACTCGGGGTCTCGTGGCGGGCCGCCCCCACCCTCGTCCGGGCTGCTGAGTACCTCTGCTGCAAAGAGAACCAGCGAGGCTGCAGTGAAGATCCTTAACGGTCGCTGTTCTAGTTTCATAATCCTAACTCCCTGAAACTATGGGCTTCTCAACATTAAGGTGCTGTATGTCAGTTGAGAAACCATGGATAGGCCCCCTGCCTCCTGATTTTCAGGATAGGATAAAGCATCTTCCCATATTCATACGCATCGAATAATCTAGAGCGAAAGAGGTTGTATACTTCGGTTGAAGTATCAACAGTCCCGATGATGCAAAGAGGTGCTTTTTTGTCGGAGAAATTCCCTTGTCCCTGCTGCGGTCACCTGGTTTTCGATCGGGAGCCGGGTTATCACCAGGTGTGTCCGATTTGTCTCTGGGAGGATGAATTGGCGCAATTGCGCTTTCCGACAATGCCGGGTGTTTCGAATGCCGTGAGCCTGATGGACGCCCAGCTCAACTATCAGCGTTTCGGGGTGGCGGAGCGCAAGAATCAAGGGCGGGGTCGGCAAGCTTTAGCGGGTGAAGACTTAGAAGAGGGTTGGCGTCCCATCGATCCGCGTATCGATAATCTGGAGCAGCCGATGTCTGGCGAGGATTATGCAACCAGTTATCCTTGGGCGAATACTACGGTACTGTATTACTGGCGTCCAACCTACTGGCGACGGGTCGTCGGTTGAGTCCACTCCCCCGGGCCGAGCTTGCGGGTAATCTCCATTGTTTACACGGAAACTCTCATGGCATCTACTCGGTCTGATTCGGTAGGCAGGATGTCGAACAAGTTTACAGTCCCGCTGAATCGTTGGCTTCCCAAGTGTATATCCGCATGAATATATAAGAAAAAATCAAGGATTGGAATGAAATATGCTTAAGGAGTGATACAACAATAATTGGCGGCAAAGCATCAGAGGTAGGATCGCCATGACTGACAAAGTCCTTGATAACAACGACAAATTCAAGGGACTGATCTTTGTTTTAATACTACTGAATGTGCTGGACGGTACGTTGACCATTGCCTGGATCGAAACAGGCAGGGCCGTGGAAATCAATCCATTGATGAATATGCTGATCGGCGTTCATCCCCTGTTGTTCATGGTCATCAAGATACTGCTGGTGGGGTTGGGAGCCATGCTACTCTGGCGGTTTAGGGATAGAGCGGTGGCGCTGGTTTCGCTTTATTTGTGCATAGCGGTCTATTCCGTGCTGATGGTCTACCACGGTAACGGACTGATCAGCTGAATGAATCGTGCCAAACCCGCATATGGCGGGCGACGAGTCCCTCCCTGGACTCACCTCGGATAGGGCAGCTCAATCAGTCGTCACTGCTTTCCGTGTCCCGGCTCAGTGTATCGGCGGTACCATCGGGCTCATCGTCTTCGACCTCAACGATGTCTCCTGACGCCAGACCGAAGAAGAAAGTTGTGGCGTCCGTAGTGGCACCATCCAGTTCGAAACTGGTTGATCCGTCGATCTGATAGGTGATACCCAGCAGGGTGATCTCACTCGCTGCATCGGTGGCATCCATCGGTCCTTCCAGGGAGGTCTCGCTGGAATCATCCGTACGCTTGATCTTGCTCGCCACCAACTCGGAACTGGTATCCAGATAGGCCTCGATCTCGACAAAATCGCTGCCAACCAGCAGTTCGCTGAGGGTGAAGGTGCCATCGTCATTGGAATCCGCTGAACTGTCGTCCTCCAACAGGGTGCTGTTGTTGGACTCAACCGTCAGCGTGGCGCCAGCGCCCAGGTCGAGGGTCAAGGTGCCGTTGAGATTGTCGGTGGCGACTACATCGGATACCAGGGCCTTGATCTCCACATCGTCCTCGGCTTCCGCCTCGATCTCATCGACGATCAGGACACCGTCCACCATGCTGCCTTCCACCTCGACCTGCATGCCTTCGAGCAGATTGCCTTCCAGGCTGGCGGGTTCATATTCGATACTGCCGCTGAGGTCCAGTGCCACGTCGTTGACCGTGAAGCCGCTGACGTAGTCTCCACCGAGTATCCCGTAGAGTTCTACTTCGTCCTCGTTGTCATCCAGCAGGTCGTCATCGTCCAGTTCGATCTCGGTCGCCTCCAGGACACTGCCCGTGTCCTCGAGCTTGACCTCGACGAACTGTCCAGAATCGCCTGCAACCAGGTCCGATTCCGCACCCGACCTCACAGGATAGGAAGTGCTGGCACCGTTCTGCAGGGTCAGGCTGATGGTGGAACCATCGTAATTGGTGACAGTACCCTTGACTTCGTATGCATTGTCCGAGTCGGATTGTTTCTCGATGCGGCTGGCGACAATCTGGGTACCGTCGAAATATCCACTCACCTCGACGTTGTCGCCTTCAGCCAGGTTGTCGAAGGTGGCGCCACCATCGAATACCGTGTCTCCGGCATCGACCATGACAGCCATGCCGAGCACCATGAAGGATTTGGTGGTGGCGTCTGCGGTCATGCTGCCGCTGTCGATCGGACCTTCTACATCGTCGTCGTAGTAGATGCTGTCGGCGGTGCCGGTGACACCGTCGTCGTTCACCGAGCCTTCGATCTTGACCTTCATGCCCACCGCAAGATCCGACTCATCGCTGGCTGAGTCGTCGTCTACATCGTAACTGGCGCCGTCCGTCTCGAACTTGATGCCGTTGACATAGACGCTGCCGAATCCATCAACCGTGCCGATAAAGCTCTTACTGGCAGGTGTGGTGGTTGTAGTGCTGTCATCGCTACTGCCGCCGCCGCCACAGGCGACCAAACCGCCGGTCGTCAGGATGATGGCCATGGCACTGAACAGTTGTTTGCGTTTCATTTCGATTTTCCTCGTTATCCTGTGTTGCCCGTTCCCGGGCGCGACGTTCATCACCCGTCACTGTAAGGGGGGTGACAGGTATGGGTAATAAATGGGAAAAATATCCCAATTGAATTCGAGATGAAATATAGCATTCCAGCTAAAAATGACAACCCCGGGTAAAAAAGTTATGGAAAGATACCTGTATGATTATCCAGCCGATCCGCATATCGGAGGCTGTCAGGTTCTGTGTGAAAAAATCTAATTTACTGTAAATAAAAAGAAATTACACCATGACGGCGAATGCTCACAGACCGCTGACCTGAAACAGACTGTAACATTCTGTAGCAATCTGAAATGAGAAATTGAACGACCAGCCTGGCGTGCATGGGGCCGGGGATTGTCGGGATTTTAATGACTTTCCGGATCCCTGAGGCTGAGCTTGGCGAGGCGTTCGCCCATCTTCAGGGGTTGGCCTGGTTCGAGTGCATCCTCCCACTCGACAGCATCCTTGCCGAACAGCAGGATGACCGTCGACCCCATGTTGAAGCGTCCCAGTTCCTCGCCTTTTTCCAGTCTGACGGGTTCAGCGGCCGGCAGGGGGGGGTAGTCCCAGCGGCGGATCTGACGCGAGACCGGTGTGACAGTGCCGGCCCACTGGGTCTCGATGCTGGAGACGAAAATGGCGCCTATCAGGATCACAGCCATGGGGCCGAGTTCGGTGTTGAACAGGCATGCCACCCGCTCGTTTCTGGCAAACAGACCGGGGATCTGCCGGGTCGTGGCGGCGTTCACGCTGAATAAACGGCCCGGAATGTGAATCATCTTTATCAGGGTCCCGCCAAAAGGCATATGCACCCGATGATAATCCCTGGGCGAGAGATAGACAGTGGTGAAGCTGCCTTCCTCGAACTGCTGGCTCCACGCGCGGTCGCCTCCCAGGAGTTCCAGCAGGGAGAAATCGTGCCCCTTGGCCTGAAAGACGCGCCCGTTGTCGATCTCCCCGACTTGGCTGAGGGTACCGTCAGCCGGGGATATGATCACTTCCGATGACCCGTCGATGGGTCTGACAGCGGGTTTGAGTGCGCGGGTGAAAAAGGCATTGAAACTGCGATATTTTACCGGATCCGGCTCCTGTGCCTCCTGCATATCGATTCGATACCATCGAATCACCTTGCGGATCAGGGCGTTTTTGAAGATCGGCCACTCTACCCGTGTTACCCGGTACATCAGGCTCGATAGGAAATGATGGGGAAGTACATACTGCAACCCGGCAAACAGGCGTTCGGCGAGATGTTCGGGCTGTGACCGGTGATTGGAGGTCGATGGATCCATGTCTGTCAGCGGCGCTGGTGAGTTATCAAAGAGACAATATCGTTTGCGATAGTAGCGGCATCCAGACCGTTGGTAAACAGGGCGTGAATGCTGGCATCCGGATCGATAAGAAAGAGGGTGTGGGACCCATCGATTTTGTCCACACCAAACTTGTCAAAGGTCCGCGCAAGTGCTTCATGCTCGCCGCTCAGAATGAACCAGCCGGTTCCCAGGCCGTACGCCTTGCCTCGACCCGCTGCAGCATCCTGTCGGGGGAGATGGATGAAGCGAATCTGGCGTTGCAGATCCGGTGTCGCGGCCAGGCGATTATGGATCTGCACCAGGTTGAGGATTGCCGGTGGGGCTGGCAACGGGTTTGGTTCCAGCAGCAACAGGCTCCAGTGACCTTCCAGCTGTTCCTGGGTAAAGGGTTCGCCCTGTCGGTCGAGGAGTTCGAACCCAGGCACAGGCATGGGCGGACGAATTATCACACCGGAGATCTGCGGGGGTTCGCCCTCGGTGTATTTGTTGCCGCCGTAATAGGCGATGCCGAAGGTCAGAACGGCCAACAGAAGGATGACGAAACGCCGCTGTCTGCTGCTCGGGCGCCGCATTTTCAAATGGATTTCGGCGTGTTCGCTCGGTTGCCCCAATCTGACCAGGAGCCGGGATAGCCCCTGACCCTCGGATATTCGAGGTACCTCAATACGAACCAGGCCAGAGACGATCGATGGTGAGTCTGGCAGTAGGTGACAACTTCCTTGTCAGGGGTCAATTGCAGGTCGTCCAACAGGTGCTGTAGATCTGCATCGGGTTTCAGCCGCAGATTGCGTTCACGGTCCATGACCTCCAGCCAGTCCAGATTGGCCGCCCCGGGGATATGCCCCGCAAAATGAGAGAAGCGGGAGGTGCCCCGGTACTCGTTGCTGCTGCGCGCGTCCCACAGGGCGAGATCTGTGCTGTGTAGACGCTGCAGGATGTACTGTGCATCCGCCACCGAAGATGGGTTGGTCCTGGCAGTGAACTGGGCTGGTGCTGGACGTGCTGGTTCCCGGCTCAGGGGATGCCCCTCATTGGCCCAGGCATGCAGGCCCCCATTGAGCAGGGAGTAACCGGTGTGACCCATCGTCTCCAAGGTCCAGAGCAAACGGCAGGCATTGCCGCCGCCCTCGTCGTCATAAGCTACCACATGGGTCGTATCGCCGATGCCGTGTGTGGCAAAGACGCTTGCCAGCTGGCTGGCTTCCGGCAGTAATCCATGGGTCAGACCTCTCGAAGCGGTGATCGACGAGTAGTCAAGGTGTACCGCTCCGGGAATATGCAGCTGGGAGTAGGTGCTGTCCTTGCAGAGAGAG
>JASJBU010000150.1 GCA_030066355.1 Gammaproteobacteria bacterium
CAACAAACTTATACATCAATTGTACAAATAATCTAGTTTCTCGCTGTAATTTTGTCAAGTATGTAGCATTTCATCGTATTAATCGGCGTAATCATGCTTTTATCTGATAATTTTCCTTATTATTTGTATACATTTTGTATATTTTTTAACCCGAAGAGAGTTCAAACCAGCGACAAAAGGTACTGATCGATACCATTTTGAATTTGTTGGGGAGGCAAAAGAGGCTTGTGCTCAGTGTATTGGCGGAATAGCCGAATCAATGAGCTGTGTACACTGACATGGAGGTTCGACGGATATTCATTCGGGCTCGCTTAATGAGCCAGCAATCAAGGTGAGGGATTGATGGGATCGAGGACAAAAAATCAGTATTGGCTTGGATTGAATGACCCAGCATTGATCACAGCTGGTGGCCAAAGGTCATAGAGAGCACACCACGCCCCATTAGCTCGAAACGGTTCGAGACAGGTTGCTTTTCGACAGGATGCCAAGCGGCAGGACGCCTTGCTGCCGCAGGACATGTAAACGCTCCACCGGCCTGTGGTGAGAGATCTACCGATTCCCTATCGGGAACTCAAAAATCCTGTTTCCCGTTGTGGCATAGGCACTTGTGCAAAACACAACCACAGTAATCGATTTCAAAGCTTTAATTCCATATCTTATGCTGGCTCAAGCGATAGGCGAATTCACAGTCTCGGCTGATATTCAATCGCCTCGAATTGTTTCGAAAAACCCAGGTAACAGAACCGGCTTTGCTTGGACAAGCGAAATAAAAGCCAGTATTTTCTATTGGTTGTGGTTTTTGCGAAACTGACTGAACAGCCCATAGCGCCAATGGCGCATCGCCAACACGACTGTAGTACCGTTGCGCTCATCTAAGGATAAACCAGCATCATCGTTGGTGAGCTCGTCAAACTCCCGAGCCAGACGCTCGAGCTTGCGTTGAAACACCGCCGTAGAACTGTCAGCCAACATGCCATTGACCACGATAAGCGCTTCATGGGCCTGATCGAAGCGGGAGTTGAAAAAGTCGGACTGCAGTCGCTGCAGGAAGAACTGCTGGATCGGGCCGTTCTCCCGCCATTTAAAGTTGGGTGCCACCAACAGCTTAACCCGGTTCTTGGGGAGCAGTTCGATCATCTTCAGCCGATCCAGATGAGCAAAGTGCTGGATACACCGAACCTCCGGTATCTGGAAATAGTCGATAATCTCCTCCAGCGTCCAGCGGTTGAGTACGCAGACGGCAATCAATAGCAGTTCCAGATTGCCCACTATCTCCTGCTCCTGTTCGAGAGTTAAACCAGATATCGGTCCGGCAGTATGCTCTTGCATCAACTGGACCAGATCTGAGATTTCGATTTCGAGGAATTGACAGACCTGATCCAGACGCTCCAGGGAGAAACTCTTCTGGGAGAAAAGGCGTTTGACGCTGGCTTCCGACAGATTCAAGTGACGAGCCACATCCACATAAGTTCGACCATGGGCCTTGATAGCCTGCTTCAAGGTTTCGATCAGTTGAATGCTCTGGGTCATCACTATCCTAGGCGTTGAAAGTATCAATATTCGATACTCTTAGACGCATCAAACAAGACTTCGTCTATCATCCTAGTACGCAGGGAAGCATTAGTCTAACCTGCCAGGCATTCATCAACCACCGGAAGACCACGCATCATGGACAAGCTGTTTCGCCTCACCGGCTTCATCCCCTTCATCCTCGTCATCTTTCTCAATGCCTTTGTCGATCTGGGCCATAAGATCCTGATCCAGAACACGGTGTTCAAGATCTACGATGGTCAGACCCAGATCATCCTCACCGCCATCGTCAACAGCCTGATCCTGCTACCCTATCTACTGCTGTTCAGCCCGGCGGGTTTCATCTCGGACCGCTTCCGCAAGCCCCGGGTGATGCAGATCAGCGCCGCGGTAGCGGTGGGCCTGACCTTGTTGATCACCCTGTCCTATTACATGGGTTGGTTCCAGTTCGCCTTCGGTATGACCTTTTTGCTGGCGGTGCAGAGCGCTTTCTACTCGCCGGCCAAGTATGGCTATATCAAGGAGCTGGCGGGTAAAGAGCGATTAGCCACTGCCAATGGCGTGGTGCAGGCCACGACCATCGTCGCCATCCTGGCGGGGACCTTTGTCTTTTCCATGTTTTTCGAGCGGGACCTAACCGGTGTGGTCTATGCCAATGAAGCGGATGTGCTGCGCGCCATTGCACCAACCGGCTGGCTGCTGGTGGCCTTTGCCGCCATCGAGTGGTGGTTGACCCTGCGTCTACCGAAGCCCCAACAAGCTGCGGATGATCTGCGCTTTGACTGGCGTGACTACCGTACCGGGCGTTATCTGAAGAACAATCTGTCAAAGATTTTCAGCCATCGCACCATCTGGCTCTCCATCGTCGGCCTGTCGGTATTCTGGGGCATCTCCCAGGTGGTGCTGGCGGCCTTCCCCGCCTTTGCCAAGCTCTCTCTGGGTGAGACCAACACCATCGTCATCCAGGGTTTGATGGCCTGTTCCGGCATCGGCATCATCCTTGGCTCACTGATCGCCGGCAAGGCCTCCAAACACTATATCGAGACCGGGCTTATTCCTCTGGGCGCCTTGGGGGTCGTGGTGGCGATCTTCTTCATCCCCCAGGTGGATTCCACTGCCTTACTGGCGCTGAACTTTCTGTTGTTGGGCACCGCCGGTGGACTCTTCATCGTGCCCCTGAATGCCTTGATCCAGTTCCACGCCAAAGACCAGGAACTGGGAACCGTGTTGGCCGGTAACAACTGGGTGCAGAACCTGGTGATGTTGAGTTTCCTGGGTGTGACAGTACTTTTTGCTATCCAGGGCCTCGACAGCCTCGGCCTGTTCCATCTGTTGACCCTGACCGCCCTGGCCGGAGCGATCTACACCGTCTACCAATTGCCCCAGTCTCTGGTGCGCTATGTGATCGCCCGATTGTTTGCCAGTACTCACCGCATTCAGGTGATGGGCTTCGATCATCTACCCGCACAGGGCGGGGTACTGTTGTTGGGCAACCACATCAGCTGGCTCGATTGGGCCATGGTGCAGATCGCCTGTCCAAGGCCGGTCCGCTTCGTCATGTACCGGGGCATCTATCAGCGCTGGTATCTGAAGTGGTTCCTGGATCTGTTCGGTGTCATTCCAATCGCCAGTGGTCAGAGCAAGGAGGCCCTGAGCCAGATCAATGCCCTGCTGAAGGCCGGTGAGGTGGTCTGTCTGTTTCCGGAAGGTTCCATCAGCCGTAACGGCCAGTTGGGTGAGTTCAAGAAGGGGTATGAGAAGACCATCGAGGGGGTGGATGGGGTGATCCTGCCCTTCTATCTGCGCGGCCTGTGGGGTAGCCGCTTCTCCCGCTCCAGCGCCAAGCTGCAGGAGAGCCGCGGCAATGGGATCAGGGGTGATGTGATCGTCGCCTTTGGCAAACCCCTGCCCATGGACACCCCGGCCCATGAGCTGAAACGGCATGTCTTCGATCTCTCCATCGAGACCTGGGAGCAGCATACCCGGACCCTGGATCCCATTCCCCTGGCCTGGCTGCGCACCGCGAAAAAGCGCGGTAGTGAACTCTGTCTGGCGGATGCCAAGGGCGAGACCGCCCTGTCCGGTTACAAGACCCTGACCGGAGTGATCGCCTTCTCCCGACTGATCGCCAAGCACTCGCCGGAACAGAATATCGGCCTGCTGCTGCCCACCAGCAGTGCGGGGGTGATCACCAACATGGCCGCCCTGCTGCGGGGCAAGACCCTGGTCAATCTGAACTATACCGCCAGTCTCTCTGCCCTGCAGTCTGCAGTAAGAAAGGCGGAGATCCGCACCATCTATACCTCGAGCCGTTTCATCAAGAAGCTGGAACAGCGCGGGATGGATCTCAACGAATTACTGAAGCAGGTGGAAGTCATCTATCTCGAAGAACTCAAGGACGAGATCGGTAGTTTCACCAAACTGGCACTTTTAACTGCATCGATCCTCCTTCCGGTACCTGTGCTCTATGCCCTGTTCGGCAAATCGATCGAGCTCGAACAACCGGCAGCGATTCTCTTCTCCAGCGGCAGTGAAGGTGAGCCCAAGGGAGTGATGTTGAGCCACCGCAACATCATGGCGAACATCCGCCAGGTCTCCGATGTGCTGGATACCCGGCATGAGGATGTGGTGATGGGTACCCTACCCCTGTTTCATGCCTTTGGTCTTACCGTCACCGGGCTGATGCCGATGGTCGAGGGCATACCGGTTGTTTGTCATCCCGATCCCACCGATGCCCTGAACATCGCCAAGGCCATTGGCAAGTATCAAGCCACGGTGTTCTGCGGTACCTCGACATTCCTGCGGTTGTTCATCCGTAACCGCAAGATCCATCCGCTGATGCTGGAGTCTCTCAGGGTGGTGGTGGCCGGTGCCGAGCGCCTGAGCCCTGAGGTCAGGGACGCCTTCAAGCTGAAGTTTAACAAGGAGATCTATGAAGGTTACGGAACCACCGAGACCACGCCGGTGGCCAGTGTGAACATACCGGATCGGATCGACCCACGTGACTGGCGGGTCCAGCGGGGTTCGAAACCGGGTACCGTCGGCATGCCACTGCCGGGTGGTAGTTTCCGCATCGTTGATCCAGAAACATTAGCGACACTCTCAGTGGGCGAAGCTGGTCTGATCCTCTTTGGCGGCACCCAGGTGATGCTCGGATACCTGAAAGATCCGGACAAGACCGACGAGGTGATCGTCGAGCTGGAAGGCAAGCGTTGGTACAAGACCGGCGACAAGGGACATGTGGATGAGGATGGCTTTCTCACCATCGTCGATCGCTATTCTCGCTTCGCCAAGATCGGTGGCGAAATGATCAGCCTGGGGGCGATCGAAAGTGCAATCGGCAAGCTGCTGCCGGAAGAGACGGAGATCCTGACTACCACTCTGCCGGACGGCAAGAAAGGGGAAAAGGTCGTGCTGCTGTTTACCAACAATATCGAACAAAATGATCTCAAGGCGCTGGTCGATCAGTCAGGTCTCAACCCCCTGATGCGGCCCGCAGAGCTGATCCCGGTCGAGGCGATCCCGAAACTCGGCAGTGGTAAGAATGACTTCAGTCGAGCCAAACAAATCGCTTCAGCAGCATTTGCAGAATAGTTTCCAGCAGAATCATCGGCTAGTCGCCCCAGGCGTTGCATTGATCTGAGTGATGACCGAGAAAAAGATACCCTGTATACCAAGGCTCAGGCCCGTATCATTGCGTCGTTAGATCCGGATGCCCGCTGGCTGGAGAAAGGTAAACTGGGAATGCCATAGGACATGCTCTAACTCATGCAGCCATCCAAATATTGGGGTACATTTCTGAAATCACACACCGGAGTCGATAGCATGTGAAACACGCTTAAATTAGTGCCATTCTGATCTGTTTCCGATTTTAGCGCAGCAAACTGTCTAACTACATTCAGGTAAAAAGAAAATAGTTTTATAATGTTGTTTAACCTTTCCGCCTGCGTTCCTGGCTTCGGCGAAATTGCCCATTTTCAGCATTTCAAGCAGATTTGCAATGGCATTGTGGCCGTTTTTAATGACCAGAGTAAAGGCATCTTTGTCTACAACTGACGAGTCTGCCATGCCTACTTCGGCCCATTTGATTGCCAACCAACCACCATATCGATTTCCCAAGTATTTCAGTTGTTCAGGAGAGCGATCTTCAGTGATACCGTCCAACACTACTTCCATGGCTTCGTGAAAATCGTTTATTTTATCATTTAAGGAAACAATACCGGCATCTACTCTCATACGCCACAAGGAGTAGCGAATCTCTTCCAAGAGTAAATGGGCCTGCTTAACCTCTCCTGCTTTGAGCATTGCCAAAGCTTCTTCACCAACGGTGACCGGTCGATGGATTTTACTTTTGAAGTCAACAGTCTGACTTAACTGATCGGGAACATCATTTGCGTATTTATTGGCAAACATACCCCATGAGTTAATAAATTTCTGCACCACGACAATGGCTTTCTCCTGATTTTTCTTCTTACTTGTCAGAGCAAGTGACCTTTTGTAAAGGCCATATGGTTCCACAATATCTTTTGTGAAATCAGCATATTCTGAAGCGATTACAAGGCCTGGGATGCCTAACATAAACATGCAGAAGGCAAAAAACTTCATACTAATGGCATAGCTTTTATGTTTCTTTGCCATTCGTTTGGTCGTTCCATCACTGCATTTCATTTGATTCCCCTTTTGTGACTCACCAATCGTCATATCTACTCGTCGTACAATCAGATTTACGAGACCTCACGTCTCGTCATCAATTTACAGATCTGATGCATCGTATCATGATTGATATGCGGATGAATCAGAACAATAGAAAATATATGTAGCCAAAAAGACTATACCAAATCTAAAGGGGGAAGACTTTGGTATAGTTAGAGCAATATCCGCTGTGGGCGATTGATTTCATACTTGTAGATAGCAGCAATGATTCAAGAGCGTCCGTATCGGACCCAACATCCCAATAATTTTTTTACATCCTGAGGCTAAATTAGCTTCTGAGCGCTGCTGTCAATCAAGGTACCGATTCAAGAGGCGGTATTTCTGTCCCTGCCATTAATAAAAATGACCTTGCAACGCGGGATGGGACCATCTCTCCTGGCACCCAACAACCCAAACCACTGATACGAAGAAGAGATATCTAATCACGCATTTTTTCTTTTGCAGCTAACGACAGCGCTCAGCTGAAGTCCGCAGGTCGTGTGTAGTTGCCTGGTTAAATACTTTACTTTTGATGTTGCTCATATATTTTTCGGGTTTCGAAAACTACGAACTCTGCAATGAAATCAGGGTCTATATAAGTTGAGCCATCATGTAGTTCATATAAGCCTTCCTCTGCTTCATCATAAAGTTCATCTCCATAAGGCAAGGACTCTGTTTCACCATTTTCTTTTTGGATAATAACTCTATTGTCATCATATGTAGTTACCCTACCAAAATATGCCTCATAGCTTTCTTCATTGTCTTTACTAATGAGGCGCTTTGAAACAAGTATTTGTTTATTTTTTAGATCTAGCATTGACATTTACCGCCATGCTCAGGGTTGACTGGAGCGACTGGTTACGCGGTTCATACATTCCGCCATAATCAATTCCGAATAGGTCATCAAAGACGGTACCTCTTGAAGGCTCAGAGCCCTTTTGTCATTCGGTAAAACGTCAATCCCGGTAAAGGAAATCGCTTCGGCCACTGCGACTCGACACTCATCCCACGGCGCTCGTAGAACCGGCAAGCTCCTTGATTCTTAGCTGAAACGTCGAGGGATAGTCGTGTCGACCCACTCGCGCGAGCCCGCTCTTCAACAAAGTCCATCAAGACGGAGCCGGTGCCATCGCCACGAAGCTCCTTATCGACAGCGATAGACTGGAGGTAGAAGTCGCCATCGGGGATTGAATCGACAATCCGCATCATTGGAGCAAACAGCGTATCCACGATCCTCATTCTTAGATTATGCCCTCCGGCAGCCCGGTACACTGGTTCACGCGAGGAACGGCGATGCTGCTCCGCGGTGAACACACAGACCATTCCTATGATGACGTTGTCACGTTCTGCGAAAGTCACATTCTGGTAGGAGAGGTCGTGGTTGGGCTCGATGAACGCTCTGGCAATTATCTCCTCGGCGCGGGGACCGAGCCAAAAGTGGAAGAACCCCTCGGCTGCCTGGTCAAGGTATCGAGCACATGCCAGACCTTCGTCGAACGTGGGTTTGGCAGCCCTTAGGACTATCAAATGCTGATCCATATGATCCTTCTGCGCCCCTTACCCTGGGCGAACGGCTTGACCTGTTTGTTATGCCCTGCTCGATTTTTGCTTCATTCAGCTACGGCTTGTTGTATGTAATACAAGGCCTTCTTCGAATCAATATCTTCATCCGTGTAGATCTTCAAATGCCTTCTCTGTTTGCCTTTCCCCTCCAATGCCGAGTACGGATCACTGAAATCGGCACCATTACTGAACTCGATGGACATGTGTTTCTTGTACGGGAATATCCCACCTACCAGCACCCCTTGTTGAAAGAAGACCAAACCGCCGTATTTTATTCCCTGGGATAATTCCTCATTCACCTCCGTGAATAGATCTCTCACCAATTCAATGAGTTCGGCATGCTCAGGATTTACTGACTGAATATCGCTAATGAAATCTTCGACTTCCTGCAACACAATATCGTTCATAAGACGATTTCTTCTTTTAAGGCATCACGGCTGGGCTCAGGGGGGCGAGCGGTAGCGAGCGTCCCTTGTAGCCCCTGGTTAGCTGTTTTCTCTACCTCTATCTTCAAGGAGAAACACCCTTAGCTCTCGCTCTCCTCGCATAACATAGAGAATATAAACATTATCCTTTTCAATACGATAAAAAATTCTGCAAGGCCCAACGATCACTTCTCGATAAACTGACTTTTTTTCAAGCTCAGGAGGACGACGCCCCGATTTAGGGTGTGTCTCCAATCGGTCAACGGTCGAGAATACTTCTTGAACTAGGAGAGATGCAGCATCTGAGTTATCTAGTGCAATGTACTCAGCTATTTCATTAAGATCAGACAGAGCTGGCTCAGTCCAAATTACTTGAGCCACTTAGCCATTGCCTTTTTAGCTTCTTTCTGAGTCAGCGTCCTACCTTCTTGAATAGCGCGCTCCCCCCGAGATAAGCCTTCAAGAAGTCGCATTCGAGCTTGCATTAACTCGAAATCTTCGACATCTACCAAATATGCTGAAGGCTGGCCATGCTCAGTAATTAGGATAGGCTCTTTGGATTTGTGCAAATCAGCTAATATTTTGGTCGCTTGCCGTTTAAGTGTTGTGACAAGTTCGATTCTCATAAAAGTTATACTATACTATCACATTTAGATTTTCAAGGTTGCCATGTAAATCCTCCTTGAACATCAACGCCAGCCATCACAGGTGGCAGACTCGGAGCTTAGCGGAGAGTTTGACATCCTTGTGTATGGCATTGTTAAGGCCGTTTTGTTTGCCAACTAAGATCTATTTCGCGATGCTGTGCCACGCAATCACGGAGATAAAGGTTGATTAGACTTTGATATGGGATTCCTGTTTCTTCCGACATTTCTTTAAAATACTCAATTACATCCTCTCCAAGCCGAATCGTTACTGATTTTTTCAGTTTTGACGCATAGGGATTCTTTCTGGACTTCATTTTGGAAAAATCGTATTCGGATTTCATGGTGCACCCAGGGGATAGTACCCACTCTCTTTCTTTGTGGCTTTACGCGCAGAAATGATACGAATTACCTCTCCCTCGGCCCGCTCACAATGACATACAACCAGTATGTGACTCAGGTTGCTCATGCCCAGCATAATGAAACGGTCCTCCTCTGAGGAATGTTCCTCGTCGTAGAATTGCACAGCATATTCATCGTAAAACACTGATTTCGCCTCTTCGAAGGAAATACCGTGCTTCTTCAAATTTGCCTGGCTTTTCGTCTCATTCCATTCAAACGCAATCATACATACAGTGTATGTACGCGTGATTAGAAGTCAAGCCTCATCTATACAGGCCTTAGAAATAATGGTTCACGTCAGTAGAGCCGACCTCCGTCCCATTTTCGTGGATTAGCCGCAGCCAGAGCCATACTTGTGAGTGCATCACTTCACAATTGAGATCGGAGGTCGACATGTCAAAATCTAGCATACTCTTCGTCGGAATGGATGTGCATAAAGAAACCATCGATGTGGCCATCGCCACTAATCGTCTCAATGGCAAAGTCCGTCATTATGGACAAATTCGCAACCGTATCGACGCCATTGACAAACTGATCGCCAAATTGAAGCGTGAGGCTACCACACTGAAGTTTGTCTATGAGGCCGGTCCTTGTGGTTTTGGCCTTTACCGACATCTTACCCGAAAAAAGCACCAATGCGCGGTGGTTGCACCGTCTTTGATCCCCAAGAAACCTGGCGATCGGATCAAGACCGATCGACGCGATGCCATGCGCCTATCCCAGCTCTATCGTGCCGGCGATCTGACACCGGTCTACGTGCCCGATGTCGATGACGAGGCGATCCGGGATCTGTCCCGCGCCCGGGAAGACGCCATGCTCGACCAAAAGGCCGCCCGCCAACGGCTCAAGTCCTTCCTGCTGCGCCATAGCATCCGCTATGAGGGCCAGGCGAATTGGAACGAAGCCCATCTGCGCTGGCTCACCGAAGTGATCATGCCCACGCCCGCCCAACAGATTGTCTTCCAGGCGTACGTCAATACCGTCACTGAGCGTCACCAGCGCATGAATCAACTGGAGCAGATGCTCAAAACCCAGGTCAAGGACTGGTATTTTTCACCCGTGGTCAAAGCCATCCAGGCCATGCGCGGGATGCGCTTCATCAACGCGGTCACAGTCGTCGCCGAACTGGGTGATCTAACCCGTTTCGATACACCACGTCAGTTGATGTGTTTTCTGGGCCTGGTGCCTTCGCAATATTCCTCCGGTGAGCGGACTAAGTTGGGGCCGATCACCAAAAGCGGCAATCGGCATGCCAGACGCAATCTGATCGAGGCCGCCTGGGCCTATCGCTACCGGGCTAAGGTCAGCCGGGAAATCCAGATCCGCCAGGAGAATCTACCACTGAAGATCCGCGAGATCGCCTGGAAGGCTCAGGTGCGACTCTGCGCCCGTTATCGGAAACTCGTCGCGCGAGGCAAAAACAAAAATGTTGTCGTGGTTGCCATTGCCCGTGAATTGGTGGCCTTCATGTGGGACATCGCCCATCACGTCAACCTCAAACCGGTTCGTTAATCAACATCCATTTTGTCAAAGAGCGAGGTAATGCTTATTAATCAAAATCAACAACCGGACAATGTATCGGTGGAGAGATTGCCACGTGCTCGGAGAATCCTCGTCGGCGTTATGAGACTGCAATAAATGCTCGATCCTAGACTGAGGCAGCTCCACGACGTAACCAAGTAAGGCGGTAGCCAATCCGCGGATATCAGCAAGATCAACCGTCGCGATTACTGGCAGTGTCTCCCCTCATGCATTGTCCTACGTAATAAATCCACGTCTCCATGATGACGCAGGGTGAGTTCGTGCCACTTGACAGAGTGAACCATATCAACGGTTGAACTCAGGGGCTACTGAGGCGTAGCCGAGGGGACTGGGAAGGCAAATGTTCACCTCGCAGTACGTTTCAGCGATTGGTACCTTTGTAGGTTTAAAGAACCAAGAATCTATTAAAGGAACGTGAGATAAATGATTGGTGTTATTCCACACATTTAAAATGCAATGATGCACTTGCGGGCCTGCCGAATCCAGAGTTTGTACCTTGGAAGTCGATGGTTTCGACTTTTCTCCCTTGCTCAGCGCAGAAATCATTGGCTTCACTATAGACCTCTGCTTTCGCTGCTACGGGAGGCCCAAAACCAACTTGAGCATCTCGTTTGGACACCATATAGGTGCCTTTATCCATTGGAACCACGCCTGTAGAAGCACAACCCATCAAGGTTATGACCGCTGCAATTAAGAAATTACGCATACATTCTCCTTATACATACTCAAGTTGATTCGTTTTTTGCCTGCGTGAATAGTTTAGAATCAGATGTTGTACTGAATCGTAACGCCTGAGCTCACGGGCGAATCACTCGGCCGCGCAGCGGGTGAGTGATTTGTCCCGTGAAGCGACTGGTTGTGCACTCCGTTCACTCTTCCCTAGTTTGTTGCGCACTTCAGCACAAATTCTTTCAACCGTAGCTCGCCTTCAAGGATCATGTCCGCGGACAACTTCAACTTCTGCTTCGGTGAACCCTCTTTTGTCCAGGCAAATCCTCGCCACAAGACTAGTACGGCTGGGCCGACAGCTACACCCTTCAGTCGTTGCAACAGGTCGCAAGCGTATGCAACCAGAGATACGGGTTCTCTCAATTCTGGATCATCTACCAATTTCTCTATCTCGGCGTCATCAACATTGATTTCATGACTGATCGCCAATTGATGCAGAGCTGCGATCTTCAACTTTCGCGCTTTCCGTTTGTCTGAACTGGTTGGCTTCTTTGTATTCAGACTTGGCGCATCGACTAGCCAACTACACAAAGGGCAAAAACAATGATTGTCCGGGGAATAGAGCTGCTTGCCCGGATCTTCGATTAGATCAAAAGAGTTTTCGAGATATGTTGAGAAGAGCGCACTGAACTCGCTGATATCACTCTTTCTAACTCTGGCGTTTTCCGGAATGTTCAAATAGTGCTCGAGGATCCACTCGGTAGCAGCCTCTGGCAAAGACGAATACTCATGGGCCGTCCGGAAATCAATGAATCCTTTGGTAACAGCCTCGGCCATCCACTGAAGTAGAAGATAACTTCGCTCTTGCATGTCAACGGCACGACTTATCTCTTCCCGATTGAACATAATGTCATTTCCCTATTTGTCTTGCACAACTAATTATTCTGCAGACCTGCATATCTACATTCAAGAAGTACATTTCTTGGCAGTATCTGACTCCTAGCATAGCGTTTATTGCAGCATATCTCTACAAAGATAGGGATATGTGAATGAATTATCATGCTAAATATTCCATACAAAACAGTTTAGTCATTTCAAATATTATTGGAGCAGTGCTCCATTCCTCCCAGAGAACGAGCCGAATATCAGAAATGGTTGCGTTTCTATCTGGATTTCTGTGACAAATACCAGTTTGAATCTACCTGTAAAGACAGCTTTGCTTCTTTCAATAAAAAACTGTTGGAGAAGCGGCAGTCTGAGTCAAAAAGGAGACAGGCTCATGATGCGATCCGAGTATATTTCAAAATGCTTTCGCTCAATGCGGATAATACGCATACCAATGACTCGAAAACACTGCTATCCGCCCCGCGAGATAATCCAAAAATAGACAGCGTACCCAATCACACCGGTCATTCTGATTCTTCAAGTGCCAAAGTAATTCGCCACGCTCAAAAAAGTCTGCCGACCAAACAACATACCGACAAGGAAAGTGTCACTGGACAAAGGCATATCGAAAGATCTACCGGTCAAAGCTGGGATTGGGTGTACGATGCACTCAAGTCAGCCATTAAGGTGCGGCATTATTCGCCCAAAACCTTTGACGCCTATCGTATCTGGACCAGAAAATTCCAGACATACACAAAAAGCGTGGAGCCTCGTGAACTGTGTATGGAGGATGTAAAGCACTTCCTCAGCCATCTCGCCGTGGATAAAAAAGTCGCGGCCTCCAGCCAAAACCAGGCCTTCAATGCATTGCTGTTTTTGTTCAGGCATGTGCTTGAAAAAGATTTCGAACATCTCGAAGGTGTCGTGCGGGCAAAACGGAAAAAGTATATTCCTATAGTGTTGTCACGCGATGAAATCAATCTTTTGTTTGACCATTTGGATGATCCCTTTCATCTGGTCGCCAAACTGCTTTATGGCTGTGGCTTGCGTTTGTTTGAAGGTTTGAAGCTGCGGGTTCAGGATGTCAACTTTGATGCCGGCATCGTTATCATACACGACGGCAAAGGGAAAAAGGACAGGTCCGTACCCTTACCTGAATCGCTGATACCCCAACTCAGGAAACAGCTGCAATGGGTGGCGGAGACACATAAGCAAGACCTGAACGCAAATTATGCAGGTTGTTTTTTGCCGGATTCGGTTGGCAACAAGTATAAGAATGCGGC
>JASJBU010000151.1 GCA_030066355.1 Gammaproteobacteria bacterium
GATCAGATGTTCAGGAGGCTCGGGTGTCAGGCCTTCCCACCAGATATCCCCATCGTCCGTCAACCCACAGTTGGTAAAGATGCAATTTTTCCGCAACGCAGCGAGGGCATTGGGATTGGAGGAATCGTTGGTGCCGGGTGCGACGCCGAACAGGCCGTATTCCGGATTGATGGCATAGAGCCTGCCATCTTTGGGGTTGGGTTTGATCCAGGCGATATCATCGCCAATGGTAGTGACCTTCCATCCTTCGTAGCTCTCCGGAGGAACCAGCATGGCAAAGTTGGTCTTGCCGCAGGCGCTCGGAAAGGCGGCTGCCACATACATTTTGTCGTGCTGGGGGGATTCGACGCCCATGATCAGCATATGTTCCGCCAGCCAGCCTTCATCGCGGGCCATGACTGAGGCGATGCGCAGAGCAAAGCATTTTTTACCCAGCAGAGCATTACCCCCATAACCACTGCCGAAGGACCAGATCTCCCGGGTCTCCGGAAAATGCGTGATGTATTTGTCCTCGATATTGCTCGCACAGGGCCAGGGCACATCCTGTTCACCGGGGGCGAGCGGCGCCCCAACCGAATGGACACAGGGCACGAACTCACCGTCATCGCCGAGGGTGTCGAGCACCTGTTGGCCCATGCGCGTCATGATGCGCTGATTGACCACCACATAGGCTGAATCGGAGATCTCTACCCCGATGTGTGCAATCGGTGAACCGATTGGCCCCATGCTGAAAGGGATCACATACATGGTACGGCCCTGCATACAGTCTCTAAACAGACCTTTGAGGATGGTCTTCATCTTTTTCGGAGCCATCCAGTTGTTGGTCGGCCCCGCATCCTCCTCCCGTTCAGAGCAGATGAAGGTACGCTCTTCCACCCGAGCCACATCACTGGGATGGGAACGCGCCAGGTAGCTGTTGCGCCGCTTTTCCGGATTGAGACGAATAAATGTTCCACCCTCGACCATCTCTTCGCACAAGCGATCGTACTCTTCCTGGGAACCATCACACCAATAGATGCGGTCCGGATTACACAACTTTGCAATCTCATCTACCCACTCCAACAGTTTCCGGTTCCCCGTCCGGGTTGATCCATCGTGTGTGCTGGTCATAGGCTTGCCCTCCGAATGATTGAGTCTTTGTTCATATGCCAAGATCGGCATGTATTAATAAAATTCAGCTATGCGCGGTTTAGACGATTGATTTTTGGCAGATCTCAACACCAAACATGGTGGTTGGGGATCAAACTCAAAAATCTGCGTCTAACCGACATAATCAGACTATTTTTGCAGCAATTTGTACGCCAGCCTGGTTAAGCCATTGTCAATATGCAACATAGAGCCGCCTATTCTAATTATTTTCCTGTCTGCGCACCACAATCGGCCATACCGATGGCATGAAGCACCAATCAGGCACAAGGGAACCCCGGGTTAGTTTCGAAATTCGGCATTATGAGGGCGGGTGGCTTCGGTCCCGGGTGAGTCCCTCTTGAATCACGGAGTAAACTCGGGACGGCGCAGAATAAAAAATTCATAACCATAGTATTCATGGAAGCGTTCCCATAGACTGATTTCGTATTCCGTCATGTCGGCTACCGACTGTGCATCCACATCATCGGCGTTTTCTAATCGAAAATCAGGTATGCGTTTCTGCAGAGGCAGATAGTACTGTTGGGACCATGCTTTGTCCGGTAGATGAAAATTTCCTACCAAAGACCAACCCAACGCTTTGGCGGACTCAATATTCTCTACAATGCTGCGAATCGCAGGGTAGTTACTTTCCCAGAATGTTTTTAACTCGGCAGGTGGATCGCGCCGGAACCAGACGACCTCGGAAATCACCAGATAACCGCCGGGTCTCAACAGCCTTCGCCAGTTAGTTAAGCCGTTATCAAATCCCATGATATATATGGCGCCTTCACTCCAGATCAGATCAAAGTTTTTTTCAGGGAAGGGCAGAGTATTCATATCCGCCTTCTCGATACGCACATGCCCATCAAGACCCTTTTCTCGGATATTCGATTCAAGGGGCGCAAGGAATTCTGGAAATAAGTCGGTCGCGATGATCTGGCCCTGAGTAGCTGTCGCCAGGACGAGTGTCTGGGCTCCGCAACCACATCCAATGTCGAGAACATCAGGGTTGTCGGGAAGACAGTCACACATCGCCAGTGCTTTAAGGGTGGACTCTTTGCTGCCTGGTCCTAGACGCGGCAGACCCGAGTGCAGATCTACCAGAAGTTCAACCAGTCTTTCTTCCTGCATTCTGATCTTCGTTAGGATATGGAACAAAAGTCCATACTAGCCTGAACAAAATATGTGAAACAGGCAACACAAAATGCTCCGAATGAAACAAGTTGAAACAAGATCGAATCCAATACACATTCTTTTGAAACACCTGTTGTTTATCATTTATACAGGTGACCTATCACCTGTGGATAGGTATTAATCAGGGAAAACGTTGATTGATGTTCAAATAGGTTATAGACAGTGTCGTTTGAAAGTAAAATCGATCGTATGATCGGCAGCCACTCTGCTGAATTTCAGGACGAGCTCACACTCGGGCAAAAATTACATGGTTGCCTGGAACGTCCACACAGTCGTATGCCATACGGTTATCCAACTTCTGTCTATCATCCGAAAAGTCTTTACAAAACACCCAAAAAGACACGTTTTAGATTCAGGCCGGGCGGTGTGCTGAGTAACGGGGTGCCGAAGGTCTTGAGTTGTGAATTGATAGAGGGATATCTTCTCGGGATTTATAACCCGCGGACCCAATAACGGGTATTTGCCGATCCAAATCTCATTGGAACTGGGCTTTTTCCATAACCCGTGAACTTCACCTCCACAAGGTCCAGATTCTCGCTCTTGTTTGAATCGATTTCACTACACGAATTCACAGAACCTTGCTGTGAAACTATTTGGCTCGATGTTATAAACGCGAGGGGATCTTCCTCGAAAGAGAAACGCAGCGACAAATGCTGCGTTTCTCTCCCGGATATGTTGGCTTGCCAGTTTAGAAGTGGCTCACTTGGTATCGTCTGAACAAACGATATATACCGCTTTTCCACTCTGCGGAATGACCACTTCGCAAGCTTCGGGTACCGGAACGACAGTTCCCACGACGGTGCCTGTATCATCATATAACGGGTTTTGGGTCTGCATTTTTCCACCACCGGCAATGGCCATGTTCACACAAAGGGCTAATGCTGTAAACGCTATGATTGACTTCACTATGTTACTCCTGGTTTGACGAAAATGACTAGATATTACAAAAACAGTATGTTCTTAATTGATCACAAGGATCGCTCTAGATTTTCGACTCATCGGTACCTATCTGAAGGGAAAGCCAATCCCATTTCGGCATTCGTGATTCGCTAGACATATCCAATCGATAGTCAGTTGGATTGCGAATTATCAAGGATTTATTTCGGACAAGTTCAAAGTATTCGCCCGGCTAAACAGCTTCTTAAACTAGATGCCTAAAGCATCGACTTTTTATGGTTAATATCCAACTGGTCAGTATGGTCATCGACTAGCGAGGACCAACCGAGCTGAGGGGTATCTGACTAACGGGTAGAATTAACCAGTGTTGTAGGTGGGCGCGTTTTACACATCCCTTGAGTCAATACACAGAACAATAATATCCCTTTACTGAATCTATGCGCTGATGAAATTTCTATCAGTGCCTTTCTGAGGCAAATTCGACATGTTTGACTTTGTATGACTAACATGGGTTCTGCATGAACCCAAAGAGATCCTCTACTGTAAGCATTGACTGAGTTGTAGTAAAAAAAAAACGAACACGTCAGATCGGATCGCACCACTCACGATGAAATGACTGTTCGTATGTTGAGTATCCTCAGATTTTCCTGGTGATTATTCGACCGTGACAGATTTGGCTAGATTCCTCGGCTGATCGATATCGGTACCTTTCAATACGGCTACGTGGTATGCAAGTAATTGCAGCGGCACCGTAAATACGATGGGCTCGATAAAACCATCGACATTCGGCACCTTGATGACCCTTACACCTTTTTCCTCTTCGATCTCAAGCCGGTCATCTGCGAAGACATAGAGTTCTCCGCCTCTGGCTCTCACCTCTTCGAGATTCGATTTGAGTTTTTCGAGCAGCTCGTTGTTGGGTGCAACCGTAATGACCGGCATCTCGTCATCGATCAAGGCCAAGGGACCATGTTTCAACTCGCCTGCTGGGTAGGCCTCTGCATGGATATACGAGATCTCTTTTAGTTTGAGGGCACCCTCCATGGCGACAGGGTATTGATCACCACGACCTAGAAACAGGGCATGGTGTTTATCCACGAATCGCTCGGCCAGCGCCTTGATCTCATCATCTAATTGCAATACGGCCTCTACCTTCCCTGGTAAAGCCCGCAGGGCCTCTACGCGACCCTCCTCGGCCCTTTCATCCAGACCATTGTACCTGCCCATGACGGTTACCAGAAAGAGTAAAGCGACCAGCTGAGTGGTGAATGCCTTGGTGGAAGCGACGCCGATCTCCGGTCCGGCATGTGTCAGGAGGACGAGATCCGACTCTCGAACCAGTGAACTTTCCGGAACATTGCAGATTGCCAATGTACTGGCATAACCTAGCCGCTTGGCTAATTTCAATGCCGCCAATGTATCTGCCGTTTCACCGGATTGAGAAATGGTGACGAACAGGCAATTCTCGGGGATGAAGTGCTTGCGATACCGGTATTCACTAGCCACTTCAATACTGCAGGGCAAACCTGTGACAGACTCGAACCAGTAGCGCGCCACAAGACCCGCATGGAATGATGTACCACAGGCCACGATCTGCACTGCTCTTACTGAGCCTAACACCTCTTCGGAGCCCAGGCCAATACTGTTCGGCAAGACCCGATTGCTGGTAATACGTCCTTCGAGTGTATCCGAGATGGCTCTGGGTTGTTCGAAGATCTCCTTGAGCATGTAGTGGCGGTACTCACCACGTTCAACAGAATCTGCTGATAAGCCCGACTCTTTGATGGCCCGTTCGACCCGCTTACCATCACGATCATAGATAATGATGCCCAAGCGGCTGACCTCTGCAATATCACCCTCTTCGAGAAAGATGAATTTCTGGGTAACCGGAAGCAGGGCGAAGACATCGGAAGCGATGAAATTTTCACCGATTCCCAAGCCAATGACCAAAGGGCTGCCATGGCGGGCTACGATTATTCGGTTCGGTTCATCCCGATTGATCACCCCCAGTGCATAAGCGCCATCCAGAATTCTCGTGGTATTTCTGACTGCCTCCAAGAACTCTAGGCCTGTTTCAAGCTGATCGTGGATGGCATGCACGATGACCTCCGTATCGGTTTCCGATGTAAACCGATGTCCGGCCTTGGTCTGTGACTCCCTCAATATCTCATGATTTTCGATGATCCCGTTGTGAACTATACCCACTTTTTCCTTACAGATATGCGGGTGGGCATTACTGACAGAAGGTTCTCCATGAGTGGCCCAGCGGGTGTGGGCAATTCCGATCTTACCGGGCAGGGGATTTTCATTGTAGGCGTCTTCCAGCTCTTTGACCTTGCCCAGTGTGCGGTGACGAGTCATGCACTGCTCGTCATCAAGGACTGCCAGTCCGGCCGAATCATAGCCACGGTACTCGAGACGTTTCAAACCTTCCAACAAGATTGGCGCCACATCACGCTGCGCAACTGCTCCCACAATGCCACACATACAGAACGGTTCCTCTCGCTTACTGTTTTGATTGCTTGACCGGGCGTTGCCAGCCTTCCACACTGATTTGTTTCGATCTGCTCAACGTCAACTTGTCTTTCGGCGTATCCCTGGTGATGGTCGAGCCCGCACCGATGGTAGCACCCCGACCAACCTTGACCGGCGCTACCAGTTGAGTATCGGATCCGATAAAGGCATCATCACCAATGAAGGTTTTGTGTTTGTTCGCCCCGTCATAGTTACAGGTGATGGTTCCTGCACCAATATTCACTTTACTACCGATCTCGCTGTCACCAATATAACTCAGGTGATTGACCTTGCTGCCACTGGCCACCTGGCTCTTCTTGATCTCGACGAAATTTCCTATATGCACATGATCCGCCAGTCTGCTTTCGGGACGAATGCGCGCAAATGGTCCGATTCGGGAACTGACACCTATCTCGGCATCTTCAATCACGCTGTTTGCAAGAATCTCAACATCCTCATGAATCACAGAATTCCTGATTAGTACATTAGGACCAACTTTCACACCATCAGCAATTTCGACATCACCTTCTAAAATCACATTACAATCCAGTGTGACATCACGCCCAACCTTCAGGTGACCTCGGATATCCAGTCTTGCGGGATCTGCCAAGGTTACTCCTGCAGCCATCAAACGACTTGCCATCTTGCTCTGATAGTGTCGTTCTAGATAAGCCAGCTGTTGACGGTCGTTGATCCCCATCACCTCTTCCTTTTCATCCGGATGGACTACACCGATCTGTACACCATCTTTTACAGCGAGGGTAATGATATCTGTTAGATAATATTCACCCTGCGAATTCTTGTTGTTTATCTTCGACAGCCAGGCTTCAAGTTTTGTTCGATCAACCGCGATGATACCCGTGTTGATCTCATTGATTTCCAGCTGAAATTCATTGGCATCCTTATGTTCGACAATTGCGTGAACCAGATTGGCGTCATCCCGGACAATGCGACCATAACCTGTTGGATCCTCAAGATTGACGGTCAGTAAGACCAGTTCGGTCTGATGCAGTTCTACAAGCATGGCATCCAGGGTAGTCTTACTGATCAGCGGTACATCTCCATATAGGATGACAACTTGATCAACTTTCTGGAGGTAGGGCAAAGCTTGGATTACCGCATGTCCGGTGCCGAGCCGTTCTTTCTGCTCGCACCAATCGATATCATCCGCATCCAGTTGCGCGCGTACCTGTTCTCCAGCATGACCGTATACCACGGTAATTTCGTCAGGAGAAAAATCTCGTGCGCTATTGATGACATGGGACAGCAATGGCTTACCGGCAAGATCATGCAAAACCTTTGGGAGACGGGAACGCATTCTCGTGCCTTCGCCTGCGGCTAAGATCAAGACACCTAATTTCATAGAGATTTCCACTGATAGACTGAAACGTTATTCTGAAAACTACAAGTATAGGTAACAATCCGGAGAGATTGGGTCAAGTAACCCGCTATTTGTCGACGGATAGCAGTACGTTTGGCTAAGGTTATTATGGTTGTTGAAGGTTTAGCTGAAACTCAAGGCCTTGTATAGCAAACTGCCTAGGTTGTGGAACCAATGAACGATGGCTAGTTCAGAGTAGGGCTTTGGCCTGGGATGCCCACTTGCATCGCATCTTCCTTGGTGGCGTCACGGACTTCCAGGATCTTGACTTTGACCACAAGATTCTTGCCGGCCAAGGGATGATTTCCATCCACCGTCAATTTACCGGCTTCAATCTTGGTGACATAAAAGCTTTTGACCTCTCCCTGATCGTTCTGCATCTGAACCTCAGCACCCAACTGCCTGAATTGAGGCGGCACATTGTCCAAATCATCAGTAAAAGTCAGATCAGGATCATGCTTACCAAATCCCTGTTCTGGGGTGAGTGTGATCTTGACTTCATCCCCGACCTGTTTTCCTGAGACCGCCTTGTCCATTCCACCTATCAACTCAGTCTCTCCACCGTGGATATAATTAACGGGCAGGTCGCTCTGCTCGAGAATATTACCTTCGGTATCGGCGATGGAGTAAGTCAGGGAAACGAATTTCCCTGTTTTGATGACTTGTTTCGACATGATCGACTCAGATGGTGGACCTGAGTATCCTCAGGTCCGAAAAGAAGAAAGGTATTATGACCGCTTACCCTTACGAACGTTTTGAATGGCCCGCAACTGAGCAACCGCTTCTGCCAATTCTGCCTGAGCCCTGGCATATTCGAATTCTGCCGATTTGTTGGAAATTGCCTCTTCGGCCCGGCGTTTTGCTTCCTCGGCAGCCGCTTCATCAAGATCCGCTGCACGCAGCGCGGTATCCGCCAATACGGTAATCAAATGGGGTTGCACTTCGAGAATACCACCGGACACATAGAAGTGTTGCATCGTTTTGCCGCCACCGGTATCCACCCGAACCTCACCAGGCTTTAAACGGGTCACCATAGGCGTGTGACGAGGTGCTATTCCTACCTCACCCATGGCGGCGGGGGCATAGACCATTTCGGCACTGCCGGAGAAGATCTCGCCTTCGGCACTTACGATATCAACATGGATTGTCATTGCCATGTCTAATCCTCCCGCCTGCTATCAGACGTCGCCGCCACGTTCCGCAGCCTCTTCAATGCTACCCACCATGTAGAAGGCCTGCTCAGGCAGGTGATCATATTCACCTGCAACGATGGCCTTGAAACCCGCAATGGTATCTTTCAGGGTGACATACTTACCGGGCGAGCCGGTGAAGACCTCTGCCACGAAGAACGGCTGGGAGAGGAAGCGCTGGATCTTACGCGCCCGCTGCACCACCAGCTTATCTTCCTCGGACAGTTCGTCCATACCGAGAATCGCGATGATGTCTTTCAATTCTTTATAGCGTTGTAGTACGCCCTGCACAGCACGGGCCGTATCATAGTGCTCCTGGCCGATCACATTTGGATCGAGTATCCTCGAGGTTGAATCGAGGGGATCCACTGCTGGATAGATACCCAGCTCCGCGACTTGTCTGGAGAGCACCAGGGTTGCATCCAAGTGGGCAAAGGTCGTAGCGGGGGAGGGGTCTGTCAGGTCATCCGCCGGTACGTAGACCGCCTGGAAAGATGTGATGGAACCGGTCTTGGTGGAGGTGATGCGCTCCTGCAATGTACCCATCTCTTCAGCGAGTGTGGGCTGATAACCCACCGCAGAGGGCATACGGCCGAGCAGCGCCGAGACCTCGGTACCCGCCAGAGTATAACGATAAATGTTGTCCACGAACATCAAGACGTCGCGGCCTTCGTCTCGGAAGTTCTCAGCAATGGTCAGACCCGTCAGGGCAACGCGCAGACGGTTTCCTGGAGGCTCATTCATCTGACCGTAGACCAGTGCCACCTTGTCGAGCACGCCGCCTTCCTGCATTTCATGATAGAAATCGTTACCTTCACGGGTACGCTCACCAACACCCGCAAACACCGAGAAGCCAGAGTGTTCCACCGCGATGTTGCGGATCAATTCCATCAGGGTTACAGTCTTGCCCACGCCGGCGCCGCCGAACAGGCCGATCTTGCCACCCTTCGCAATCGGCATGATCAGGTCGATAACTTTGATACCGGTCTCGAGGATCTCCGTGGTGGTTGCCTGATCTTCGAGCTTCGGTGGAGAACGATGGATCGGCATACGGATATCACATTTCACTTCACCGGCCTCATCCACGGGATTACCCAAGACATCCATGATGCGCCCCAGCGTACCTTGACCGACGGGTACGGTGATCGCTTGACCAGTATTCACCACATCCACGTTCCGCTTCAGGCCGTCTGTCGAGCCCATGGCGATGGTACGTACCACACCGTCGCCCAATTGCTGCTGAACTTCCAGGGTGAGGTTCGCTTCTTCGATTTTCAGCGCGTCGAAGACCTTCGGCATGTGTCCAGTGGGGAACTGCACGTCCACCACGGCGCCGATGATTTCTACCACTTTACCCGAACTCATTTCTGGTTCCTCTTGCCGCACCAGGCGACTCACTTATGGTTAAAGACTAAATACTGTATATACAACGGCTACACTGCCGCTGCGCCACCTACGATCTCGGATATCTCCTGAGTGATCGCCGCCTGACGCGCCTTGTTGTAGATGAGCTGAAGTTCATTGATCAGATCGCCCGCGTTATCGGACGCCGCCTTCATAGCCACCATACGTGCCGACTGCTCACAAGCACCGTTTTCCACCACCGCCTGATAGACCAGTGATTCCACATAGCGGCTCAACAGGTTATCCAACACATCCTTCGAGTCCGGCTCATAGATGTAGTCCCAATGGTGGCGAAGTTCATCTTCGAGCTCAGAGGTGATCGGTACCAGCTTCTCCACCGTCGGTTTCTGAGTCATGGTATTCACAAACTCGTTGAAGGCGATGTAGATGGCATCGATCTCACCGGCTTCAAAGGCATCCAGCATGACCTTAACGGTGCCGATCAGATCCTCAATATGCGGTGCATCACCCATATGGGTCGCCTGGCTCATTAAATTGCCACCGAAACGGCTGAAAAACCCCAACGCCTTATTACCGATGGTACAGAAGGCGACATCCACATCCTCGCTCTGTTTGACTCTGATCTCTTTGAGCAGTTTGCGAAACAGGTTGTTGTTCAACCCTCCGCACAACCCTCTGTCCGATGAGACAATGATATACCCGATCCGCTTGACTTCTCGTTCCACCATGAAGCTATGCCGATATTCGGGATGCGCATGGTAAAGGTGTCCGATGACATTCCGCATCTTCTCCGCATAGGGACGGGTCTCATCCATGCGGCTCTGGGCCTTACGCATCTTGGAGGCTGCCACCATTTCCATCGCACTGGTGATCTTCCGCGTGTTCTTAATACTGGCAATCTGGGTGCGTATCTCTTTGGCGCCTGGCATGTCTTTCTATTACCTTATCTATCAATCTCAGCAAACTGGCGGATTACCAGGTGTGATTGGCCTTGAAATCCTTCAGGGCGTCATGCAAGGCCTGTTCGATCTCAGGATTGTAATCCGCCGTATCGTTCATCTGGTCCATCAGAGATTTTTGGCTGCTGTTCATATATCCGATCAGTGCGGATTCGAAATCGACGATTTTCTTGGCATCTACATCATCCAGGTAACCTTCGTTGGCGGCAAACAGCGAGACCGCCATCTCGGCGATGCTCAGCGGGGTATATTGAGCCTGTTTCATCAGCTCGGTAACCCGCTCACCACGCTCGAGCTGCGCACGGGTCGCTTCGTCCAGATCGGAGGCGAACTGGGAGAACGCCGCCAGTTCTCGATACTGGGCAAGGGACAGACGTACACCGCCACCCAGCTTCTTGATGATTTTGGTCTGTGCCGCACCACCCACGCGGGAAACGGATAGACCGGCGTTGATCGCAGGACGGATACCGGAATTGAACAGATCCGCCTCGAGAAAGATTTGGCCATCGGTTATGGAGATGACGTTGGTCGGTACGAAGGCCGAGACGTCACCCGCCTGGGTCTCGATGATCGGCAGGGCGGTCAAGGAACCGGTCTTACCCTTGACCGCTCCGTTGGTCGCCTTCTCGACAAAGGCCTCATTGACCCGAGCCGCACGCTCCAGTAGGCGTGAATGCAGATAGAACACATCACCTGGATAGGCCTCGCGTCCCGGCGGACGACGCAACAGCAGCGATACCTGGCGATAGGCCCAGGCTTGCTTGGTGAGATCGTCATAGATAATCAGGGCGTCTTCACCCTTGTCCCGGAAGTATTCGCCCATGGTGCAGCCGGCATAGGGCGCGAGGAACTGCATGGCTGCTGAGTCGGCGGCTGGAGCGGCCACAATGATGGTGTGCTCCATCGCATCGTGTTCTTCAAGCTTGCGTACCACCTGGGCGATGGTTGAGTTCTTCTGGCCCACCGCCACGTAGATACACTTGATGCCGGTACCCTTCTGGTTGATGATCGCATCAATGGCCACCGCGGATTTACCGGTCTGACGGTCACCGATGATCAACTCACGTTGTCCCCGCCCGATCGGCACCATGGCGTCGATCGCCTTGATACCGGTCTGCACCGGCTGGTCCACCGACTTGCGTTCAATTACGCCGGGAGCCACCTTTTCGATGGTCTCGGTATGACTGGTATCTACAGCACCTTTGCCATCCAGGGGATTGCCCAGAGAGTCGACGACACGACCCAGCAGACCGTCACCGACCGGTACTTCCAGTACGCGACCCGTGCATTTCACTGCGTCGCCTTCTGAGAGATGTTTGTATTCACCCAGGATAACCGCACCTACGGAATCCCTTTCCAGGTTGAGGGCCAGACCATATGTATTGCCCGGAAATTCGAGCATCTCGTATGACATGGCGTCTTCCAGGCCATGGATACGAGCGATACCGTCGGTAAGGGTGATCACCGTGCCCTCGTTGCGGGCCTCGGTCTTGATATCGAATTTTTCGATCTTACTCTTGATCAGTTCGCTGATCTCGGATGGATTGAGTTGCATATTGGCTTCTCGCTTAGATTCCCAATTCGTTCGCCAGTTGCTGCAGTTGACCTTTGACTGAGCCGTCGATCACCGTATCGCCTGCACGGATGTGCACCCCACCAATCAGAGCGGGATCCTTTTCACTGGTAATGGTCACTTCTCTGCCCAGTTTTTTCTTCAGCGCTTCGGCCAGCTGTTTTTCCTGGGTTGCCTGGAGCGCATAGGCGGAAACCACATGCACTTTCAGCATACGATCTTTTTCCGCTTTGAGCTCTTCGAACAGTTCGGTGATCTCAGGAAGGATGGACAGTCGGCCGTTGACCGTCAGCAACTTGATTAGATTCGCACCTTCATCGTTCAGACGACCACCACCGACATCCAGCATCAGAGTGCTGAGATCCTCACGGTCAAACAGTGGATTGGCGACAATCCCTGCCAGGGTTTTATCACTGACGGCAGCGGACATAAATTCGAGCATCTCGGCCCAGAGATCCAGCTTACCGGTCTCATCCGCCCGTGCAAAAATCGCCTCTGCGTAAGGACGCGCGATGGTTGTTGCGTCACCTGCCATAAGCCCGCCTTATATCTCTTCAGCCAGTGTTTTAACGATATCTTTGTGTGCCTCGGCGTTGATCTCTTTTCTCAAGATCTTCTCGGCACCCGAAATCGCTAACTGACCGACCTTCTCGCGTAGCTGCTCGCGGGCGCGATTCGCCTCCTGTTCCACCTCGGCCTGGGCCGCAGTCAGGATTCGTTCGCCCTCCGTGCGGGCATTGTTCTTGGCTTCATCGATGATTTCGGCGGCCCGTTTCTGCGCCTGGGAGACAATCTCGGCGGCCTGCGCCTTCGCTTCGTGCAACACGCCCTTGGCCCGCTCTTTGGCGAGCTCCTGTTCATGCTGTCCACGTTCGGCTGCCGCCAAACCTGCCGCGATTTCTTTCTTGCGGTTCTCGAGTGCTCCCATGATGGGTGTCCACACGAATTTCATCGTGAACCACACGAACACCACAAAGGAGAGCAGCTGACCAAACAGAGTCAGATTGATGTTCATCCTGGAATTACCTCTCGCTGAACGAGATGATAGTCAGTTCGCTCGGTGGACCAGAATTAACCGGCAACCGCGAACAATACATACATTGCCAGACCGACAGCGATCATCGGCACCGCGTCGACCAGACCCATGACGATGAAAAACTGGGTGCGCAACATGGGGATGAGTTCCGGCTGGCGTGCTGCGCCTTCGAGAAAGCGGCCACCCAGTACACCGATACCTACCGCGGCGCCCAGAGCGCCCAGGCCCATCATGATCGCGCCGGCAATGTACAGCAATGCTTGTTCCATTATTGGTCTCCCGTTTAATGAATAAGTGGTTAAAAGTGAATCAGTGCTCGTGGTGTGCCATATCCAGGTAGACGATGGTCAGGGTCATGAAGATGAAGGCCTGCAGCGTGATGAT
>JASJBU010000005.1 GCA_030066355.1 Gammaproteobacteria bacterium
GTTCCTTCCTGTTTCTCGGTCCCACCGGTGTAGGTAAGACCGAACTGTGCAAAGCCTTGGCGAATTTTTTGTTTGACACGGAAGAGGCGATGATCCGGGTCGACATGTCGGAATTCATGGAGAATCACCGAGTAGGGGCGACGCCGCACCGCTTCGGTCAGGTACCCCCCCTCTTCATAGCCCACATAACCGGGAGGCGCCCCGATCAGACGGGCTACTGAGTGTTTCTCCATGAATTCCGACATGTCGACCCGGATCATCGCCTCTTCCGTGTCAAACAAAAAATTCGCCAAGGCTTTGCACAGTTCGGTCTTACCTACACCGGTGGGACCGAGAAACAGGAAGGAACCATTCGGCTGACTCGGATCGGACAGGCCGGCACGGGATCGGCGTATTGCATCACTCACCGCCCTAACCGCCTCTTCCTGGCCGATTACCCGCCTGCCGATCTCCTCCTCCATACGCAACAGTTTGTCCCGTTCGCCCTCCAGCATCTTCGAGACCGGGATCCCGGTCCACTTCGACACCACCCCGGCAATCTCTTCATCTGTCACCTTGTTGCGCAGCAGTTTCATCTCCTGCATCTCCGCCTGTGCGGCCATATCGAGCTGCTTCTCCAGTTCCGGGATACGCCCGTACTGCAATTCGGACATACGGGTAAGATCGCCTGCCCGTCGAGCCGTCTCCAGCTCCATCCTGGCCCGTTCCAATGACTCTTTGATGTGGGTTGTACCCTGTAGCGCGGCCTTTTCCGATTTCCAGATCTCCTCCAGATCGGAAAATTCCCGTTCATGACGAGCGATTTCGTCCTCCAGATGGGCAAGGCGCTTCTTCGAGGCCTCGTCGGTCTCCTTGTTCATCGCCTCACGCTCGATCTTGAGTTGGATCAAGCGTCGTTCCAGGCGGTCCATCTGCTCCGGCTTGGAATCGATCTCCATGCGGATCTGTGAGGCCGCCTCGTCCACCAGGTCGATTGCCTTGTCCGGCAGCTGCCTGTCAGAGATATAACGATGAGAAAGGGTTGCGGCGGCCACGATCGCCGGGTCGGTAACATCCACTCCGTGATGCACCTCATAGCGCTCCTTCAAGCCACGCAGGATGGCGATGGTGTCTTCCACGCTGGGTTCGTCCACCAGCACTTTCTGGAAGCGGCGTTCCAGGGCCGCATCCTTCTCCACATACTGACGGTACTCGTCCAAGGTGGTGGCCCCCACACAGTGCAACTCGCCCCGCGCCAATGCCGGTTTGAGCATGTTGCCCGCATCCATGGCCCCTTCCGCCTTGCCTGCACCCACCATAGTGTGCAGCTCGTCAATGAACAGGATAATCTGCCCCTCCTGCTTGGCCAGGTCGTTCAACACTGCTTTCAGGCGTTCCTCGAATTCACCGCGGAACTTGGCCCCGGCGATCAGCGCTCCCATATCCAATGATAGTAGGCGCTTACTTTTGAGACCCTCCGGCACTTCACCGTTGATGATCCGCTGCGCCAGTCCTTCAACGATGGCAGTCTTACCGACTCCCGGCTCACCGATCAGGACCGGATTGTTCTTGGTTCGACGCTGCAGGACCTGGATCGTGCGACGAATCTCATCATCCCGACCGATCACCGGGTCGAGCTTACCTTGCTCCGCCCGCTCGGTCAGATCGATGGTATATTTTTCCAGGGCCTGGCGTTGATCCTCCGCATTGGGGTCATCCACCTTTTGACCACCGCGAACTTTGTCGATGGTGGCCTCTACCGCGTCTTTCACACCCCCGGCCTTGCGCAGCATGTCGCCAAGATCACCTTTATCTTCAACCACGGCCAGGGCGAAAAGTTCGCTGGAGATATACTGATCTTTCCGCTGTTGGGCCAGTTTGTCTGTCTGATTGAGCAGTCGTCCCAGTTCATTGGATATGTGCAGATCCCCTGCCGCGCCTTCAACGCTGGGCAGGCGCTCCAAAGCGGCACTCAGATCGGAACGCAACTGGTTGACATTGACATCTGCCTGAGTCAGCAGATGACGCACCGTGCCCCCCTCCTGATCCAACAAGGCCCCCATCAGATGAGCGGGTTCTATGAACTGATGATCACGCCCGACCGCGAGACTCTGTGCATCAGCCAGGGCCATCTGAAATTTACTGGTCAAACGATCCATACGCATGTGAAAAACTCCTAAGAATCAATAGCTACTCAATAGATGGGGTAATCTGCAGTAAAATTCAATAAGCCCAATCGAAATGGTCAATTTTTACCACTCACTGCCGAAATGGCATAAAACAACGACGAAAAATGACAGGATCACAGTCTTTACATGTCCTACAAGCGCCATACGACAATTTACAACCCGGTCCTCTTTGTCGGCATCTTTGTGCTGCTTGTGGGTTTGTTACTGGCCGCTATCGCTATTCAACGCATCGACACCTATCATGAGTATCATAAGACCCTGGCGGACAATACTGTTTCGCTGGTCAGCAATGAAATCAATCAGTTAATCGGCGAAAAACGGCGTTTGCTGTACCTTTTCACCAACTATGAAAAGACCCTGATCAAGCGCATGATCGAAGAACCGGAAAACGTCGAGATTGCCAATCAGTTGAAGGAAAAAGTCCTCAGCTATTTCACGGATGCCTTTTCTTTCACCCTGGCCGATAGCAATGGAAACCCAATGCTGGATGACTTTGAAAACCGTATCGGTGAGATGTGCCAACAGGAGATTATCGATTTTACCCTTGAACTCGAACACCACCCGCAAATCCATCCCAATTTACTGCAATATCACTACGACGCGATGGTGCAACTGGAATCACCGACCGGTTACGTTTTCTTCGTCAGCTTCCAGACCGGTAGTATTCAGAACCTGCTGAGGCTTTCCAGGCGACACAAGCACCGTCTGGTGATGTTGAATACCGAAACCCCCAATTTGATCGAAGTGACCGCGGATGGCAATCGTTATGAATTGGATCTTGAGGATGCCATTTTGTCCCTCGCCGATCAGTCACGCATTCTTGCAGAAAGGCAGATCACCGGCACCCATTGGCGGTTGGTGGATATCGGTGACAGCGGACTCGTCTCCGAATTCGCCACGGAGGTCGTGGAACAGACCGCACTGATCTTCATCGCGTTTCTGTTCTCAAGCGGGATCATGTTGATCCTGATTCTGCGCGGCAATCGCCGCCGCATGATCGCCGAGCTGGCATTACGGGATGCCAAAGCACAACTCGAAGTCGACATCCTGCATCGCACCCAGGAACTCCGCGAAAGCAAAGAGTTGGCCGAAACGACACTCTCCTCGATCAGTGAGGGCGTCATCACCACGAATACCATGGGCATCATTACATCCATCAATCATACGGCGGAAAAGTTGTTGGACCGCACTCAGGAAATGGCGCTTGGACAAGAACTCGAAGAGATCCTCCAGCTCTCCGATGAGAAGACACGCGAACCCACGGTACTCCCGCTGAATCAACGTCTGAACCTGAATGAGTCGAAAAAACTCTCGAGTCGCCCACTCATACTTGCAAGAGGTCTCAAACAACAACGCGTCGTCCAGGTTTCGATTGCGGTGATCAGCGATCAGAGTGGTAGTTTTGTGGGAAATGTTCTGGTCATCCGCGATATCACAGATACCCATCGGATGAACAATCAGATCACCTGGCAGGCTACCCATGACACGCTGACTGGTCTCATCAATCGCATCGAGTTCGAGAATCGTCTCCAGATCTCCATCGAGCATGCCCGCTCTGACCAAGCCAACCATGCATTGATGTATATCGATCTGGATCAATTCAAGGTGGTCAATGATACCTGTGGACACATCGCTGGTGACGAACTGCTGCGTCAGATCGCCAACATCCTGACCGAAACAGCCCGACGCAATGATATGGTCGCACGCTTGGGGGGCGATGAATTCGCAATATTACTGGAGTATTGCCCAAGCTCTCAGGCCCTCACGATTGCAGAAGATATCCGTACCACAGTGAGGGACCACACCTTCACCTGGGAAGACAAGCCGTTCTCGGTTGGCGTCAGCATCGGCGTGGTCGCTTTTGATGAGAGCTACAACAATCTGACCGAAATCCTCAGCGCAGCGGATAGTGCCTGCTACGCCGCCAAGGAGGCCGGCCGTAACCGGGTTCACCTGTACGCTGAAGATGACCAGGCCATCGAGGCTCGTTATGGTGAGATGCAGTGGGTCTCACGCCTCAGACACGCATTGGATGAACAGCGTTTTGTGCTTTTCTGCCAGCAGATCGTCGATGTGCAAAACCTCAATGTTGACAAGGTCTATCTGGAAATACTACTCAGACTTGAAGACCCGGATGGGCAATTGGCCCCGCCAGGTGCGTTCATACCCGCGGCTGAACGTTACGGAATCATGATCGAACTGGACCGGTTCGTCGTCAGAGAGGCGCTGATTTGGCTGGAGCACAACCCCATCGACGGCTTTCTCTCCATCAATCTCTCCGCCCAGTCGATAACCGATGCCGTGTTTGTGAATGAATTACTCGACCTGATCATTGCCAGCAGCTTTCATCCTTCGAACCTACTGTTTGAAGTCACCGAAACTGCGACCATCAGCAATCTCAACAAGGCTCGTCAATTCATCGAACAACTCAAAGCCATCGGCTGCCTGTTTGCCTTGGACGACTTCGGTAGTGGTATGTCTTCGTTCGGCTATCTGAAACACCTGCCGGTGGATTTCATCAAGATAGACGGGGAGTTCGTCCGGGACATCACCTCCGATCCCATCGACCTTTCGATGGTCAAGGCTATCAATGAGGTGGCCCAGAACATGGGCATGAAGACCATCGCAGAGTATGTCGAGGATGACCACACCCTGGAGATGCTGAGGGATATCGGGGTCGATTATGCCCAGGGGTTCGGGATTGCCCGCCCGGTCAGCCTCGAAGAGATCAGGCCCATTAAATTTTGGGAAAACCGGATGGACTCGGCATCCTGATTGCCGATCCGAAAAACTGCCGGCTGGTCCGGATCGTTAAATGCTTCACTAAGGCGACAGACTGCCACCACAGATGCCCGCCGACTCGGCATGACCAAACAGGCCTGCCGCATCGATGATCTCGATTGCACTGCCGTTGACTCGAATCAGCCCCTGATCGGTGAAATTGTGCAGAATGCGGGAAAAGGTTTCCGGTTTCACAGAGAGGCGCGAGGCAAGCACCCCTTTCGGCACATTCAAATTGATCACATTTCCGCGATCTCGTTGTTCATCCCAACACCCCCAGAGGTAGCCGGCCACCCTACCCGTGGCACTCTGCAGGGTCAGATCATCGATTTCCTTGATCAGACGCTTCAAACGCTGTGACATATCCCCCATCAAGCGGAAACAGGTATCTACCGACTCTCGCAACAGGGCGAGAAATGCACGGTTGTCGAATGACAGCAGTTCCACATCCCCAATGGCGGAAGCATTGACCGGATAGACCGGACTCTCGCTGAACATCAGGGCCTCGGCAAAGGTATGTCCCGGTGAGATGATCTCAATCACCTTTTCATTGCCGTTGAGCGACAGGCGATTGAGTTTGATCTGTCCCTTGGTCACCAGATAGAAGCGTTTCGCTTGGTCACCCACCTGAAACAGGGACTCACCATCCGTCAGAGACAGTTTGCGACTCATGGCCTCTACCCGCCGGATCTGATCATCGTCCAGCTTGGAGAACAGGTAGGAGTTTTTCAGCGCAAACACCGATCCGGACTCCTCACCGCATAGCGGACTCTGGATCGGGTGCCTGGCCTGTTCGGGCAACTGGACATGGGATCCGTATCGCCATGGTCAGGTTTAAACCTGTGAGAGGTCCCGCACGGCCCCCTGTGCAGCGCTGGTGGTAAGCGCCGCATAGGCCTGCAAAGCCTTGGAAACCACCCGGTCCCGGCCGATCGGGCTCCAGGCATCGGCTCCCTTGGCAGCCATTGCCGCTCGTCGCTGTGTCAACTCAGTATCGGACAGGGCAACGGCGATGCGCCGCTCCGGGATATCGATCTCAATGAGATCCCCCTCTTCCACCAGCCCGATATTACCGCCCTCGGCCGCCTCCGGTGAGCAGTGACCGATTGAGAGGCCCGAAGTGCCGCCGGAGAAGCGACCGTCGGTGATCAAGGCACAGGCCTTACCCAGTCCTTTCGATTTCAGATAACTGGTGGGATAGAGCATCTCCTGCATACCAGGTCCCCCCTTGGGACCTTCATAGCGAATGAGCACCACATCACCAGCCTTGATCCGGTCACTCAGAATCGCCTCCACCGCCGCCTCCTGGCTCTCGAAGATCCGCGCCGGGCCGGAAAACTTGAGGATCGACGCATCGACACCGGCCGTTTTGACGATACAACCCTGTTCGGCCAGATTACCATAGAGCACCGCCAGACCACCGTCCTTCGAATAGGCATGCGCGATATCTCGGATACAGCCGTTGGCACGATCCTGATCGAGTTCCGGCCAGCTGCTGCTCTGACTGAAGGCAACCTGAGTCGGGATGCCTCCAGGCCCGGCGATATAACGGGTCCGCGCAGTCTGCTCCTCGCTGCGGATGACATCCCAGCGATCCAGCGAGTCGCCCATGCTGGCGGTATGCACGGTCGGCACCTCACGGTGGATCAACCCGCCACGGTCGAGCTCGGCGAGTATGCCGATCACCCCGCCGGCCCGATGCACATCCTCCATATGGTATTGCTGGGTTGCCGGCGCCACCTTGCACAGGTTGGGGACTTTGCGGCTTAGCCGGTCGATATCGGCCATGCTGAATTCGACCTCGGCCTCATGGGCCGCGGCAAGCAGATGCAGCACGGTATTGGTCGAACCGCCCATGGCAATGTCCAGGCTCATGGCGTTCTCGAAGGCCTGGAAATTGGCGATAGAACGGGGCAACACGGCAATATCGTCCTGATCGTAATAACGTTTCGCCAATTCCACCACCAGCCGCCCCGCCTCCAGAAACAGCTCCTTGCGTTCGGCGTGGGTGGCTAACAGGGACCCGTTGCCCGGCAGGCTGAGACCCAGGGCCTCGGTCAGGCAGTTCATGGAGTTGGCGGTGAACATGCCGGAACAGGAGCCGCAGGTGGGACAGGCGGAGCGCTCGATGGCCGCCACGTCCTCATCGCTCTCATCCGGATTGGCGGCGGAGACCATCGCGTCCACCAGATCGAGCTTGACCTCACCCTTGGAGGCGAGCTTCACCTTACCGGCCTCCATCGGCCCGCCGGAGACGAACACCGTCGGAATATTCAGGCGGAGGGCCGCCATCAGCATCCCGGGGGTGATCTTGTCGCAGTTGGAGATGCACACCAAGGCATCTGCACAGTGAGCGTTGACCATGTACTCCACGGAGTCGGCAATGATGTCCCGCGACGGCAGGGAGTAGAGCATACCGCCGTGGCCCATCGCGATGCCGTCATCCACCGCGATGGTGTTGAACTCTTTGGCTACACCCCCCGCCCGCTCGATCTCCCGGGCGACCAGTTGGCCTAGGTCCTTCAAATGGACATGGCCGGGTACGAACTGGGTGAAGGAGTTGGCGATCGCAATGATCGGTTTCTCAAAGTCACTGTCCTGCATACCCGTAGCTCTCCAGAGGGCCCGGGCGCCTGCCATGTTACGACCATGAGTCGTGGTGCGGGAACGGTATTGCGGCATCACATACTCCGAGTGTTCAGAATAAAAAAGAAGCATTATGCCCACTTTTCAGACCACAACCAATCCTGGTTGATCTATTCCGAGGCCGCGGCAACCGAAGGGTTTTCGCCCCGAGGATTCACTCGGGATGCGGCTCGCAGGGTAAGATCAGGCAAAACTTCGCGCCCACCGGGGTCGAATCACAGAGCCTCACCCGACCATTGTGCTTTTCGGCCACGATCTTGACGAAGTTCAGGCCCAGACCAACCCCGGTGTGAGAGCGTTTCGAGTCCTGCTTGCCAAGGGTAAAGGGCTGAAAAATGCTTTCTTGCAGTGCATCGGGAACACCCGGCCCTTCATCGAGCACACAACATTCCAGTTGTTTACCCATGTGCTGCAGGCTGATTATGATCCTGCCACCGTCAGGGGAGAAACGGATCGCATTGCCCAACAGGTTGAGCAGGGCCCGCTCCAGCAAGGCCAGATTGCCTTGCAGCCAGACTTCGTCCACTGCGAGTTCGGTCTCCAGCTTGATGCCCCGCAACTGGGCCTGGGCATAAACGTCACCGATCGCATCGTAAACGACCCCCACGAAATCGAGATCAGTGAAGCTCGCCGCATCCGCCGCTTCCGCCCTGGCCAGCTGGAGGAAATCATCCGCCATCTTCAGGGAGCGACGCGCCAACGGCTGAATCTGCTCCGCCAATTGAGCGGCCGTGCCTTCATTGACCAGCCTGGACTGGGTCAGTGAGAGCAGCGAGGTGATGGGTGAGCGGATGTCATGGGAGAGAAAGTTGAGCATCCTGGCCCGGGTTCGCTCCGTCTGCTTGAGTGCTCCGATATCCGACAGGTTGATGATCATACCGAAGATCCCCGCACTCTCCTTCTCCAGCGGTTGGAGCTGCAGATAGAGTTCACGTTCCTCTGGTCCCTGTGCCTCGAAGCGGATCGGCTGGCCCTCCATGAACAGCCGCACCATGACCGACTCCCAGTCATGCTCTCCACTGATCTCCAAAGCCTGCAGCAAGGTGGAGGCCTCTCTTCCCACCAGCGCCGTTTCGTTCTCGAATCCCAGGTAACTGGCGGCCCGGGGGTTGGAGAGAATCACGCGCCCCAATGAATCGACCACCAGCAGACCATCATCCATCTGGCCCAGGGCCAAGGTGATGAAACGCCGCAACTGGGCAAGCCGCTCATTGGCCTGTTCCACCTGCAGGATGCGTCGCTCGAATTGTTCGAGGGTGCTGACTGATTCACCCTCCTCCGGACGATTGAACTGCGCCGCGAAATCCTCCAGCAGCAACATGGCGCGCCCATCCGGTACCGCCGTGCGGGGCCAACGGATGCCCAGTTGCCTGACCACCCCCTGGGTTTCGATCTCCGTCCATAATTCCGCACCATGCCTGGCCCATTGGCCCGGTATGAGCTCAGGGAAGGGTTGCTCCAGAGGCTCACCTGACTGGTCGAGCAGTTGGCTGTGGTTTTCATACAGAGCCCAGCCCTGCACGGGCAGAATCTGTTGCAGAAATTGCAGCGCAGTGGGTAGATTCGCGGGTTGCTGGAAGACCGGCAACACCTGTTGCTCCTGGTGAAGTTTTTCCAGTTCCAGCCTGAGATAGGCAACACTCAACTCCAACCGGCGCCAGCTCCACAGCGGATAACTGATCAGCAAGCCAAGCAGGGCAACGGCCGGTGGAAACCAGATCCGAAAGCCGTGGATCCACAGAAGACTGACCGATAAGAGAATCATCGCCAGCGAAACCGTCACCACCGGGACCAGACGGGTGGGAAAAAAGGGATAGAGAAAAAAAGGTAACACCACTATCAGGCCGGTGAAGAGAAAATAGTTGTGCTGTTCGACCCGGGATATCGTCTCTTCGCTACGCAGTGCATCGAGGATGTTGGCGTTGATTTCCACTCCCGACATGGGTTGACCGTGTGCGGACACGGGGGTCGGTAAGACATCGCCCAGACCGGTGGCGGTCACACCGACCAACACGATACGCCCGTCGAAGGCATCCTCGAGAAACTCCCCCTTCAACACCTGAGAATAAGAGTAACGGGGATAATGCCCGGCAGGCCCGAAAAAGGGAATCAAGTGATAATCACTGCGGCTGATCGACTGGGTATTATTACTCAGAGGCACCGGGGGGTTCTTCAAGGGCCAGATAACGGGATCCAGCCAGTTCAGCAGACTGAGCATCATGTGTGGCCAGTAGGCCTGGCCCAGACCTTCATAGAGAAAGATGCCCCGGGCGATACCATCCGCATCCAGATCCATGTGCATATGTCCGAGACCGCTTGCTACCCTGGATAGCTCCGACATCGGCATCGTCTCGACCAGTTGGCCACCCAGCCGGTACTCTTCCATGATCACCGGAAAGAACACCCGCTCACTGGCCGCTACCGACTGAATCAACTGTCTGTCTCCCAGTGGATTGTGTAGATCCGCCTCGGCAAACAGAATATCCATGGCAATGGCCTTGGCACCCGATTGCGACAAGATATCGATCAACTGGGCATGAATACCCCGAGGCCAGGGCCAGCGACCGAAATCCGCCAGACTCTGCTCATCCACCGCGACGATGACGATGTCTTGCGCCGGCGGCTTGGACCAGAGGTCGATCTGCAGATCGTACAAGAGCTGATCCCAACGCCACAGCCAACCACTGGCTGCCAGCAAAAGAGCCAATAGCAACAGGGAAAACGCCGTGACGAGACGCTCGGTCAGGCCCAGGCTGAGATTGGTTTTTTTCACACTCACGCGGCTCGAGCTCAACGCCACGGCAGTTCGATACGATAGATACCCGAGTGGCTTTCAGTCGGCTCGGTCTCGAATAGCGCGTCAACCCGCACATAGAGACGTCCGTTCCAATAGAATGGTAATCGCCACTGGGTGGCCTGTCCGATATGCTCGAACAGAGGATTCTGAAAATGACTGTCCCTGGCGATCAACAGACGATATCCCCAGGCACCCTCGACCCGACTCCAGTGAAAATCCATCCAGCCAGGTCCGAACAGGGGCCTGCCTAGGACCGGTACCGCTCGCGACTTTCTGTTGACCGGTAACTCATACATACCTGTCACTCCCTCCCGTCCGTAGGAATCAAGGCCGCGTATCGATAGCTGGTAGATACCAGGTTGAAGATTCTCTAGGGTAAGAGCAGCACCCTTCGTGGAATAGACTTCAACGTCACCTCCACCAACCAAACCGAGTCGGGTGATGTAGCTCACAGCACCTTCCAGGACAGGCCATTGTAAGCTTACCGACCCCGCTTCGGCGGTACTGGGGAGCTGTGACAGATCAGGTGCCTCCAAGCGAGGCGGCAGCATGTGTAGACTATGCGAGCCAGCCGCCCCCGTTCGGCCATGGGCGTCAATGCCACTCACCGACAGCTGGTATTCAGCCGGAGCTAGGTTCTCCAATGTAAAGCTCGGATCTTGAGAGCGGTGTTGCTTTAAAACAGCATCCGTTTCGCCGGTTAGAGACAATCTAATACTGTAACTGTCTGCCCCTTCCAGTGTGGGCCATTGCAGGGTCACCGGACCGGGTTCGACTGCCGCCGGCAGGGACGTCAGGTCGGGGGCAGCCAACCTCGGCGGGTAGACGCGCAGGGTGTGCGCGCCAGTCGCACCCTCCCGGTCGTATACGTCGATGGCGCGGACCCCAAGTTGGTATGCCCCGGACGGCATATCTTCCAGGGTATAGGCCGGGTCGTCTGTCTCGCCTTCCAAAATCTTATTGTCATTATCTCCTGCTTGGAGCCTGATTCGGTAGCTCACCGCGTTGTCCAGTGCGGGCCATTGCAGGGTCACCGGACCGGGTTCGACCGCCGCCGGCAGGGACGTCAGGTCGGGGGCAGGCAACCTCGGCGGGTAGACGCGCAGGGCGTGCGCGCCACTCGCACCCTTACGGTTGTAGGCGTCGATGGCACGGACCCCAAGTTGGTATGCCCCGGACGGGATATCTTCCAGGGTATAGGCCGGGTCCTCTGTCTCTCCTTCCAAAATCTTATTGTCATTATCTCCTGCTTGGAGCCTGATCCGGTAGCTCACCGCGTTGTCCAGTGCGGGCCATTGCAGGGTCACCGGACCGGGTTCGACTGCCGTCGGCAGGGACGTCAGGTCGGGGGCAGCCAACCTCGGCGGGTAGACGCGCAAGGTGTGCGCGCCACTCGCACCCTCCCGGTCGTAGGCGTCGATGGCGCGGACCCCAAGTTGGTATGCCCCGGACGGCATATCTTCCAGGGTATAGGCCGGGTCCTCTGTCTCGCCCTCCAGTATGACCGCATCCGTCTCCCCCGCGGCATGGAGCCTGATTCGGTAGCTCACCGCGTTGTCCAGTGCGGGCCATTGCAGGGTCACCGGACCGGGTTCGACCGCCGTCGGCAGGGACGACAAATCAGGCTCAACCAGTAGAGGCCGCATGTTCACCCGGAGTTTGTGCCGGGCCGTCAGGCCTTCCAGTCCCAGCTCATCTATGCCTCGTAAAGTCAGTTGGTAATCACCCGGCTGTAGAATCTCCATTGTTTGAGAGGTCATGTCTGTCAGGAGATCATAAATCACCAAACCTCCTTGATCCGTCTCGAGCAGTTTGATTCTGTAGCTTTTTGCCTCTGCCAAGGGCGGCCAGTTAAATTCCACTGAACCAGAGTCAACTTCGCCAGGGAGCGCGGATAAGTCCGGGGCGGGAAGTAATTTAGTGGGGGCTGCCGGAGGCTTACCGGGTTCGATCAAGGTGCCGAATCCGGCCGTCACCGAGATCGTCTCTCCCTCGGCGGCTACCGCTACACCTCCCTCTGTGACCTCGTTGCGAGTCAATCCGCTTGGCGCTTCCACACCGATACGGAAGTCGGTACCCCGCACCATGGTCACAGCGGCGGGGGTATGGATTTCATAACGGGAGGCTTCCCCTTGCAGGGGTTTGACCCGGCTCTCAACCCGGCCCCGCTTCACCCTGAGGCGGGTATCGATCATGCCCGTATCGCCAAAGGCCGACAGGGTATCAAGGGTAATCTCACTCTGCGCCCCCAACAGCAGGCGTGAGCCATCGGCAAATCTGATGGACACTACGGCATCAGGCCCGGTTACAATCCTATCACCGATCTGCAGTCTATCACTGACCCCAGGCAAGATCGGTTCCTGGTTTGCCATCCGGTAGAGACTCACCTCACCACGTAAAAAAACAATCTCGGCTGCGGCTGGAGACTGCAGCAGCCAATCCAGTGGTATGCGGATCTCAGTCCCGATTGGAATCTGCCGATCCTCTTCGATTTCATTGTGCGCCTGCAGTTGTGCGGGGGTGATTTCCGGTATGAGATAGCGCGCACTGATGGCTGATAAAGTCTCTCCGGGACGGATTCGATAAACCCAGTCTTCAGCCTGTGAGAAGACCGGCATGATCAATAGTGTCAGCAGGGCAAATACCTGAAGACGGAGATAACACTTAACTGTGCTAGGCATAATCCCAACCAGACGCAATGGCCCCCAGTCTAGAGATCGGGTAGTTGTTCCAGTCGGTAGCCTTGATGATAGACAGCCTTCAACCGCCAACCATTTTCTGGCACCAGGCCCAGTTTACGTCGAAGCCGGCTGATATGAGTATCCACCGTACGCGTCACCAGCTCCGGCCCGAATCCCCAGATCGTCTCGAGGAGATGATCCCGGGATAGCAGACGACCCACGTTACTCAGCAACATCCAGGCCAGTTGGAACTCTTTTTCCGTCGTTTCCACCAATTGGCCTGCCCAAAAAATCTGTTTTGTCTCTTTGTCCAGTCTAAACTCACTGATTTCAAGGATATCCTTGCGCAGATTACGCCCTGCATGGCGTCTTGCAAGGGCCTTCACGCGGGCCAGGGTGACTTCTTTGGAAACCGGTTTAGCCAGATAATCATCAGCCCCTTTTTCCAATGCCTCGACGATATCCGCTTCGCTATCCCGATGGGTGATAAAAAAAACCGGGGTATCCAACTCTAATTCGTTTCGGATCCAGGTCAGCAATTCGATACCGGATGACTTCGGCAACTCCCAGTCCATGATCAGCAGATCGTAACTCTCCTGACGCAAGGTCTTTATAAATGAGTCCGAATTATCGAATGCATGGCAGATATGATCGTCAGCTTCCAACCACTCTTTCAGCACACTCGATTGCACCAGGTCGTCTTCTAAACAGGCGATACGCATTTGTCATTACCCAATCTCGCGCTTGAGTGAAACCGCAAATAAAAAGGCAGCGACACTGCAAGTGGTGTCGCTGCCAATTTTTTCAATTGCAGCAGGTCATTACTTCACCTGAAGCTCAACCCGACGGTTGCTCGCTCTACCTTCCGAGGTACTGTTATCCGCAATCGGCTGAGATTCACCCATGCCCTTGGAAGAGAGAGAACCACTCTCCACACCCTGGCTCACCAGATAGTCGGCCACCGCCTGGGCGCGTTTCTCGGAAAGGGTCTGGTTATATGCGGCAGATCCGGAAGAGTCAGTATGCCCGATGACCTGAATGCCGCTGATATCCGCTCGAGACTTAAGGGAGCTCGCCACTCCGTCCAGAATGACCATGGATTCAGTAGTGAGCTGGTTGCTGTTCAGCTCGAAATTGACATTCCTCAGGATGATCTGACTGGCGCATCCCTTTGTATCCACCTTTGCACCAGCCGGTGTGCCGGGACACTGATCCTTATAGTCGGCCACTCCATCGCCGTCAGAATCCAGCGCACAACCATTGGCATCGACCTTGGCTCCGGCAGGGGTTCCAGGACACTTATCCTTGGCATCGACCACGCCATCACCGTCACTGTCCAAAGCGCATCCATCCGCATCGACCTTGGTCCCTTTCGGGGTGCCCGGGCATTTGTCTTTGTCATCGGTGACACCGTCGCCATCGGAATCCAACGCACAACCATCGGCATCAACCTTGGTACCTTCAGGCGTGTCCGGACATTTGTCGCTGGGATCTGCCACTCCATCACCATCAGCATCACCAAAGCAGGTTGGATCTATCGGGAACCCGGGATCTCGATAACTGGTGGTCCAGCATTCTCCATACCCAGTACGAACCACACTGCCCGGATCCGTGCCTTCATGTAGAAAGCCCTTCTCTGCAACTGCAGGTGCAGCCAGCACCATGGGTACCATTACCATCGCAAGTTTCTTCAATTGAGTCTGCATTCCGACCTCCAGATTGATGTTTGCAAACAAAATCTTCATTTATCCGCCTCTCACCCATTCATTATGGGAGCACTGATTGACTATGCACCTTTGTTAAGCAGCATTTTCCTTAAATAGGTGAATATCCTGTTGCGGATAGGGAATACTAACACCTTCTTTGTCAAAAACGGCCTTGATCGCTTCCATCAAATCGGCACGAGTCGCCCAATAATCTCCGGTTTTGACCCAGGGCCGCACCGCAAAATCAACACTGCTCGCCCCCAGCTCCAGGAGCATTACATTGGGTGTAGGATCTTTCAGCACGGTCTCATTCGCCTCGAGGACACCCTTAATCAGGTCACGGGCCTTTTTGATGTCATCGTCATAGCCGATACCGATCACTAGATCGATACGTCGGGTATCCCGTGCCGAGTAGTTGACAATGGTTCCGCCGTAGATTTGCGCATTTGGCATGGTCACTTCACGATTGTCACCGGTCTTCAATACTGTGTGGAAGATCCGAATCTCTTCCACCACTCCGGCTGTTCCACCAGCTTCAACGAAATCTCCCAACTTGAATGGACGGAAGATAATCAGCATCACACCCGCTGCAAAACTGGATAGCGAATCTTTCAATGCAAGGCCGACAGCCAAGCCTGCAGCACCCAAAATGGCCAGTGCTGATGTCGTATTGACGCCGAGTTGTTCCAAAGCGGCGAGCACAACGACTGCCAGCAGCGCGGCATAGGCGATGTTGCCGAGAAAGCTGACCAGCATCTGATCGACCTTGCTCTTGGTCATCACCTTTTCCAGAGCTCTGGACAAGAGGCGAGCAAGCCACTTACCGACTATGAATACCAGCAGCGCCAAAATGATTTTGGTGCCCCATGGGATCAGATAGGTGTTTAGGATCGTATCAAGGGATAATTCCATTAAGCTCTCCTTCGAGTCGCTGATTGTTGTTGAATAAGGCTAGCGATTTCACAAGCCATGTTTGACAAAGCCTTTGGCAAACAGCGCTAGCATAGCGCTAATCATTGCTGCCACCAAACCACCAAAAAATCCACTCACCGGCATCCCCAATGCATAAAAGGCAAAACCGCCAAGCAAAGCGCCTATGACACCAACCAGCAGATCGATTAGCAAATCCCATCCTGCGCTGTTCGTAACCCGGCCAGCCAACCAACCTGCCATCAACCCGATAAAAAGAAAACCGAAGATGCTCATTCGGTGGATACCTGTGATATTTGTTGCCTATAGGATAAGTGAATCTACGATGGTTGCAGAAGTCACGAGCTGTGAAGAATTGTGAACTGAGATAAGATAACGGTTCATTTCTCTCGTCTCTGATTCACTGTCACTCACAAGACGACATCAAATTATGAAGTGTGGATTCACATGTCCGTTCTCATAGAATTCAGTCTGTTCCCGCTCGACCGGGGTGAGAGCCTGAGTGCCGAAGTCGCTCAGATCGTGGAGTTGATCAGACAGAGTGGTTATGACTATAAACTGACTGCGATGGGCACTATCGTGGAAACGCCCGAGGTGAATCAAGCCTTGACACTGGTTGAACAATCATACTCGATTCTGGAGAAAAACGGCTGCAATCGGGTCTATGCATCCATCAAAATGGACATACGGAAGGGTCGGAACGGCCGATTGGCGCAGAAAATCCAATCTATCGAGGATAGAATCGGCGAGGTCAACCAATGACACCGAGCAATCAACAAGACCGAGCCAACACACTAGTACAAGCCGCTCGCCGACTCTGGTTCGGGAGCTATCACGGTATACTCTCGACCCACGCCAAGGCAGTCCCCGATTATCCTTTCGGGTCTCTGGTCACGATGTGCCGGGATTACGACGGTTATGCCCTGTTGCTACTCTCACATTTGGCTCAGCATACCCAAAACCTACACGACAATCCCCACTGCTCGATTCTCACGGTGGAGCTTAACCCTGCAAACATACAACAATCCGCTCGCCTGTCCTGTTTGGCCAGAGCCGAGCCGCTGAAGGATATCTCAACGCCCCTTCTCCGGCGGTATTATCGTTATTTTCCGGATTCCCGGGAGTACTACGAAAATCTGAATTTCAGATTTTACAGGCTGATCCCTCAGCGTTTCTATTTTGTTGGTGGTTTTGGTGCGACTCGTTGGTTCGATCCGAGTCGGATGCTCGCCAATCCTGCATTCTCAGACGACGAAGAGAACAAATGGCTCGATGTACTGAAGTCATCTTCCCAGATTTTCGAGAGTAATACTCAAACGACATCTCCGATTGGCATAGATCCTTTAGGTCTGGATCTCATGCAGGGGGAGACAATTTCCAGAATTATGTTCGCCGAACCCGTTTCTACTCTTGAGCAGGTGCTTGAATCTCTGCGTCAGATCGGCCATGGCGGAACAAAAAACACCTGAAGTTAGCCGCAAGATCCTATGTCCACGTGACTTATACCCGCACTAAAAATAGGGTAGAAATACCCAAGTATTTCGCATTAAGATTCCGTGCAAGAATTACCTACCATTTTACTAGGACATATTAGGAGCAAGACCATGACCGTAGAAATCCCTGAACGTGATGGTGACGGATATCTCACCGACATGAACCAATGGACCCCCGAAATAGCCAGAGCGATGGCGGCCGCGGATGACTTTGAACTGACAGACGAGCGCTGGGAGCATATCGAAAAGGCCCGTGAATATTACGAAGCCCATGCTGTAGTTCCACCCATCCGTAAGTTTTCCAAGTACATCGGGGCCGACAAAAAGGCCATGTTCGAGCTTTGGCTCACCGGTCCCATGAAGCCGATCACCAAATACGGTGGTCTGCCCAAGCCGACCGGTTGCGTATAACGCTCTCATCACTGAGTATCGCCACCGACCTGACGAGCATTTGACAGGCCAGGGCCTAGATTTAGGACCTTGGCCTGTCTCGCTTTCCCCATCGTCACTGCTTCGGCTAACATACAGCCACCCACCCAGCAGAGACGACCCCCATGACTCAACCAGCCATACTGGGCCCGCTCAACAATCTATACGAGATGCAGGCCCAGCTCCTGGAATCCGTTACGGACACGGATGCCTCGCGGCAATATCATGCAAAACTCGGCTCACTCAACTGGTACTACGGCACCGGGGTTTTTCTCGAGCTCTATTGGTTGCGAGAAGTGCTCGCTGGTGATGATGACCTGTCTGCACGGGTTAAGCACCTGTTCCAACCCGGTGCGCTTTCTCTGGCAGACCAATGCAGTCAACTCCCCCCCAAAGATCATCTCTTAAACTGGGGAGCCGAGATTCGCGAGGAAAACCTTCTTAGATTGGCCAACCCCGGTCAGCTGCCGGACCATGAGCTGCTCAGGGCGGATCGCCTCCAATGGTTTCTTCTTCAGGAACAGGCGAAAATTTATGAAACTATGCTGCTTACCCTCAATCAGCGTAGCCTGCAGACTGACCGGCGTGACTACCAAGTAGAGAAACCACTGGTGCCCAGCCCTCCCGGTTGGGAGATCAAGGAACTCTCCCAGGGACACTATCGCATCGGCGCCCGCAATCAACCGGCGGCCTATGACAATGAATTACCACCACAGGCGGTACAACTCAGTAGTTTTCGCATCGCCCTGTCACCGGTCTCGAACAGCCAGTTTCTGGCATTCATGGAGGCTGGTGGCTATACAAATCCAGGTCTCTGGACCACAGAGGGACGTACCTGGCAGCAAGAACAGGATAAAAACCACCCGGAGTATTGGAGGCAGGACTCAACCGGTTACTGGTATGTCCTCGGTATCAACGGTCCAGTCGACCTGTCACCGGATGAACCTGTCTGTGGAATTAATCAGTACGAAGCCCAGGCCTATGCCGCCTGGGTCAACGCATTGGGAGACGAATTCGTCGGGGCGATCTTGCAACACGAATATCAATGGGAGGTTGCAGCCCGTAGCGGTGTCTTCAAGGATCTGGGCAGGGCCTGGGAGTGGTGTAGCAATAGCTTCCATGCCTACCCGGAATTTACTCCATTCCCGGATGAGCAGGTTTCTGCCATCCACTTCAATGGTGAGAATTCTGTATTGCGGGGAGGCAGCCTACACACTCAGCGCGTGTTGCGACGCCCCAGTTTGCGACACTGGGCTCAGGCACCAGACAGACTGCAACTCAGCGGGTTACGCTTGGTCTTTCCCCCGAAACACCAGTGGATTTAACCCTGTTACTTTTTGGACTGTGATGCGCTGACCTATCCAGAATAGATAGACGGGATTGCACTTCACCAACCGGCTTGGATACTCCCCTCCACAACTTAAGTGATTAAAGATTTTGCCCCTGAGGCCCACAACCTGGTTAGGCGTAGAATGGTAAAGGGTATGGGCATTCACTCAATAACCGGGCCGGCCATGAAGGGGATACAGAGCGGTATCCACGGGCTGCGTCGTGTTGCTTCAGAAATCGCCAGTCAACCGGCAGACCCCAAGACCAAACCGACAGACCTCACCCGGGCCATGGTGGAAATGCAGCAGCATACCGTTCAGACCAAGTCATCCCTCAAGGTCCTGAAAACCAGTGACGATATGTTGGGTACCCTAGTGGACGAACGGGCCTGATCCCGATCTCAGACGAAACGCATGGACAGGTCGATCGCCGTGACATCCTTGGTCAAATTCCCCACGGAGATATAGTCAACCCCGGTTTCGGCAACCGACCGGATGGTTTCGAGATCAATCCCTCCTGAAGCCTCCAGCAATGCTTTCCCGGCATTGCGACGCACGGCTTCACGCAACTGATCCAGGCTAAAATTGTCGAGCAACACCCTTTTGGCTCCCGCATTGAGCGCTTCTTGCAGTTCGACGAGCGATTCGACCTCGATTTCGATGCAGTCGACCTTTGGCAGCAAGGCTTGAGCCGCTGCCAAAGCTGCCGCAATCGAGCCCGCCGCAAGAATATGGTTCTCTTTGATGAGAATCGCATCGTAGAGCCCCATACGATGATTGACGCAACCGCCGCAACTCACTGCGTATTTCTGTTGCACTCTGAGTCCAGGTAGGGTTTTGCGGGTATCCAGTACCTTGGCAGTGGTGCCAGACACCTTGTCGGCGTAGCTCCTAGCCCGGGTGGCGGTCCCCGAAAGGGTCTGCAGATAATTGAGGGCGGTTCGCTCTCCGCTCAGCAAGGCTCGGGTATTCCCCTCCAGACTGCAGACCAGTTGCCCCGGTTCGACTGGATCACCATCATGCCCATGCCATGCGATCTCGACCCCGGGATCCAATTGGCGAAACACCTCATCGAACCAGGCCACCCCACACAGGATTGCCCGCTCCCGACAGGTGACTTCCACTTTCGAAATCTCACTGGCATCAATCAGCGAAGCGGTGAGATCACCGGGTCCGAGATCTTCCGTCAGGGCCTCGCGGATCTGACTGACAATGATGTGTGCGCTGGGCAGTTCTGGCATCAGTCGATAGCAAGCAATTCAACATCGAACACCAGGGTGGCATTGGGGGGAATGACTCCACCGGCACCTGCCGCACCATAACCGAGTTGTGGGGGGATGGTCAGCTTGCGCTTACCACCCACCTTCATGCCTTGAACCCCCTCATCCCAGCCACGAATGACCCTACCTTGACCCAGTACAAAGCTAAAGGGCTCATTGCGATCCACTGAAGAATCGAATTTACTGCCATCGGTAAGCCAACCGGTATAGTGTACCGAAACACGCTGCCCCGGCGTTGCCTCTTCACCATCACCCGTAACCAGGTCCTCATATTTCAAACCTGTATCAGTGATTTTTTCAGTCATGAGAATCTCCAATAGTGAATCGCTGGCCCCTGCCACAGGGGCATCTGGACGCAAACTGGGATCTAGTTTAAACCGACTCGTCAGAGAGTCAAAGAGAAGGGGGGGTCACACAGTCACTGAGGACGGATCCGTTTTTTTCAAGGCGGTCAACATGGCGTCCAAGGCACGATCCATGATTGGTGCTGCCGGCAACTCGACCACTTTTACCGTTCCCTCCCTCAGTCTGTTGGCCAGCCCTTGTAGGGTCAATTCCAGGCACTTCATTCCCTTGCGGTTCACGAAGATGTAGATATTCGACATGTTGCTCTTCCAGGAAAGCTTAACCCGAGACTTGTTCACTCCATCATCAATCTCGAGCCAATCACCAACCTCCAGGCTTTCAGCCTGTTGGGTGAATTCATCCTGCTCAGCCACTTCCGGCTCGGTCAATTCCTCGGTAAGCAATGACGAGCTCCCGGACATGAGTTGGCTGTCAGGAAAACTGATCTGTACGGATTTTGCCGGGGCAGTCCCCGGCCCCTTTGCAGTATTGGCATCACCACCCCTGAGGCAACCAATGTGGCAGTTTTGCAACTCCTTGAACAGGCGTGCCATCTTGTGTTGGTCAAAAGAAATGCTATTGAGCCGCTCGCGCAGGTTTCGCAGCAATTCAGGGATATTTCTCAGAAGCTCCTGGCGTTCGGAATACTCGATTTTGGGTTGAACGCTCCATAACAAACGGTCGACGATGGCCAATGAATCAGACCACTCATCACTTTCCGGCCCCTGGCGCAGATAGTTGAGCAAGAGTACATCCTTCCACCCATCCTCGAGCAGTTCCATCACGGCCTCAGGCACGACTTCCAGTTTTTTCAATCGACTGTTGAGTGCCTCAGATACAATCTGTTTGGCGCTGCGCAGCTGCTCTTTGCCTCTGGTGACCTGGTTGGTCCTCTGCTCTGCGACTTCCGCACCGCGCTGCTCCTGCTCCCACCAATCGGAAAATTCTTCATCGAGTTCAGCAAACAGCTGTGGATCATCATGAAAATCATTCATGATGCGCTTGATGACGGATTCTATCTTTTGGTAGAGAGTGTCGCTCTCCCGATCACTACTCTCATTCCAACCCACAGCCGCTTGCGCCAGGTTGTTCAACAAGCGGCGGGCGGGATGGAGCTTCTTGCTGAAGAAGCTCTTATCGATGATAGCAACCTTGAGCATGGGTATCTGCAAGCGACTGAGCAGAGCCTTCATGGCATCAGGCAGGCTGAAGTCTTCCAGAATGAATTCGAAGAGCATGGTAATGACATCAATCGTGTCATTATCCGCATCTCCCAAACTCCGACTCACCTCCCCGCTTTCTCTCTTTAGCAGATCATCGGCCAGTTGTGCCTTGAGCACCTTGGGATTAAGAGTCTGCCCATCAGCCTGCGGCAAGATCAGTACGTTAGACTGCTGAAGAGCCGACAGTGCTCCCAGTAACTCACCGGTGTCAACCGCAGGGAGTGGTAAACCAGATGCCCCGGTCGTTATCAGACTCGAGGCCAGCAGACTGTCGCTCATGGTTGCGCGCCGCAGACCGAGCAGCTGCTGCAGGGTGGCAAACACCTCTCCCTGCATCCTGTCCGTACCACTCGCTGTTTCATCCCTCCTATGAGTGTTATCGGCTGTCAGTTGAGTTTCTGGCTGAGCCGTCTCCCTACCTGTACTGCCACGCTCCACAGCGGGTGCGACCGGGTTGCGCCTGACCCTCGGAGTTAAATTGGGTATGATGCCGGCCTTCCCCAACAGCAGATTGACTTCATCGTAAAGACCGCCCAGAAAATGGATAAAATGCTTCTCGAAGATCTTGTAAACGATCAGCTTGACCGGAAGTTCGACAGGAATGTCATTCATCGCGGTTTGAAAAGCGTTACATACCACAGCGGGTTCCAGAGGATTCAGCTCATGGACAGCCTGCTGTTGATTGCCTCCCTGCAGCAGATAAGTGAAGCGCTGACTCATAGCGTAGCATTCCTTCGAGTAGCGGTTCTCAGCCTTGGAGATCATGTTAGTGATCGCCAAAGAATCCTCCAGCTCCTCATTGTCGAGCAACGCCATTTCTGATTCATGATTGAGTTGATCCAGAGTTCGTTGAACGATCAACACTTCTCCGGTTTGCCAATAATGATCATAGACCCGCAGGAGTTGATCCAGAAACTCGCGATCGATTTGTACCCGTTCTTTGCGCAATACGCGCATTGCATCAAAAAATGAGGTTTGCAGCGTATTGCTGTCAGATTTATCGGCCTTCTCATACAAGGTATCATCGAGTTGCTCGAATAACCCAGCCATCAGTTTGGGAATGGTTGAACCCAGGATCTTACGGCATTCAGCTACGATCCTTTGCCCCTTCGCATCAAGCATAGTAGTGACTCGATGGGTAGCGCCACCGGAAAAGGAGATGATATTGTCTTGTCCTTTCATATGTTGCCACTAGGGTGAAGATCTCACCACACAGCAGAATTCCAAAAGATGCATGATCCGAACACTCGTTAGAGGGGCACAACCCTGTCAATTTGGGGCGAGTCCAATAGAAGGCTAATTCAACCACTAGGCAACGACTGAGAAAGACCTCACAAAAGCCCCGTGCCGGACGCTATAAACAGGGAACTAAACGTAACCCGGGATGAGCCTGAAACTATCACCTAATGGTAGCAGATTCAAACGAGCTCAGAAATTTGACCGCTCTTGGTGATTGATAGTTTAATCAGCCTGGTTTGAACGTCACTTTGGCCAGCCTGTTACAGGATTTTCATTCTAAACGGATAGCTGCGGAAATCTCGCGATATGCAACTGATCAGACACTTGGCCGGTCTCTTACTCGACAGCGGTCGTGACCTGTTACCGATAATACTCGTTATTGCCTTTTTTCAAATTGTGGTGCTCCAGCAACCCATACCAAACCTGGGCGAATTAATCGTTGGTACTATTCTGGTCATACTTGGCCTGACATTCTTTATTCACGGACTCAAGATCGGGCTCTTCCCCCTGGGTGAGAGTATGGCCTGGGACTTCGCCAAGAAGGGGAGCCTCTTCTGGCTATTGCTGTTTGCCTTCGCACTGGGTTTCGGGACCACCGTCGCCGAGCCCGCACTGATCAAGATCGCTAAAGAAGCCGCCACAATTGCCGCAACAGGCGGCATGATAGACTCAGATCAAGCATCCCAGGAGAATTATGCCGATGGCCTGAGATTTACAGTGGCACTTTCCGTCGGCTTCGCTATTCTTCTGGGTGTCCTGCGCATCATTAGAGGTTGGCCGGTGCAATATCTGATTATGGGAGGCTATGTCGGTGTCGTCGTCATGACGGCCTTTGCCCCCAAAGAGATCATCGGCATTGCCTACGATTCCGGTGGCGTCACGACCTCTACCATCACCGTCCCGCTGGTGACGGCATTGGGTGTTGGGCTGGCGTCCAGTATCCAGGGACGCAATCCCATGACCGATGGCTTTGGGCTCATTGCCTTTGCCTCACTCACTCCCATGATCTTCGTCATGGCCTATGGAATGCTGTTATGAGTGAGTTCTTCATGAACTTTCTTGCCATGTCGGCAGACACATTGATGGATGTACTGCCAATTGCAGGCATCTTATTCGGTTTTCAGTTTCTTGTCCTGCGTCGTCCTCTACACAACCCCAAAGATGTCATCTTTGGTTTCGCATTGGTACTGATCGGCCTGGTACTGTTCCTGATGGGTCTGGATATCGCCCTGTTTCCACTGGGCACGCTGATGGCCAACCAACTCACGGCCCCGGAATTTCTCGGCTTGGACAGCACTGCCAGCCATGTCGAATGGCACCACTATTTTTGGGTCTATCTTTTTGCAGCTCTTATCGGCTTTTCAACTACGATTGCCGAGCCGTCTCTGATCGCCGTGTCGATCAAGGCCAACCAGGTATCAGCAGGCGCCATCAGTGAATGGGGACTGCGCATTGCGGTCGCCATAGGCGTGGCTATCGGCATAGGACTGGGGAGTTATCGGATTGTCAGCGGTACCCCCCTGCACTGGTACATAATCGCTGGTTATATCGTCGTGATCATCCAGACGATGTTCGCCCCACGCTCCATCATCGCGCTGGCTTACGACTCCGGAGGTGTAACCACCTCGACTGTGACCGTTCCTCTGGTGGCAGCACTGGGACTTGGCCTGTCCAACAACATCCCGGGACGCAACCCCCTGCTGGATGGTTTTGGATTAATTGCCTTTGCGAGCCTCTTTCCCATCATGTCGGTCATGGGATACGCACAGCTCAGCGAATGGTATGATCACCGTAAAAACAAGGAGAGCTCGAGGTAACCACATGCGCTTTAAACTGCTCATTGCCTTGGTGGACGACACCAAAACCAATTCCGTGCTGGATGCCGCCAGAGACGCTGGCGCTACCGGTTCGACGGTTATCAGCCAGGCCCGCGGTGAGGGCGTCGACAAACCCAAGACGTTTTTCGGCTTGACCCTCGAAAGCCAACGCGACATGGTCCTGCTGTTGGTAGAAGAGCACCTCAGCAGAAGCATTCTGGAAACGATCGCGGAAGCAGGGCATTTCGACGATACACCCGGGAGCGGTATTGCCTTTCAAATCGACATCGAAGATGCCGTCGGCGTCAGCCACCAAATCCAGACCCTATCTCAAGTCGTAGAGGAAGAACTATGAGTGAAAAAGAACCGACCCGTGTCAGGGACGTGATGAAGACGAGTTTCGACATGGTGGATGGAATGGACACGGTGCAGACCGCCTTGCAAAACATGATCCATGTGGGCACCAAGAGCTTGATCGTAAAAAAACGCAATGAACACGATGAATTCGGTATGGTTCTGCTCTCGGATATCGCCCGTCAGGTGTTGGCGGTCGACCGGGCACCGGAGCGGGTCAACATCTATGAAATTATGACCAAACCTGTGCTGACCGTCTCACCCGACATGGACATCCGCTATTGTGCCCGAATGTTCAATCACTTCGACCTGTCTCGGGCTCCGGTAGTGGAAAATGGCGAGGTCGTGGGCATCATCAGCCACACCGACATGGTCCTCAAAGGTCTCTGTCAAAAAAACGCCTTCAAGTGAGGCAAGAACATGCTGAGGTCGATCAGGCAATTCTGCCCGATGCAATCCAGCATCCTTCACCCAATCAGGATGCAAGACCAGCCAAGGCAACCATCAACCTACTGGTCATTCATAACATCAGCCTTCCACCAGGAGAATTTGGAGGTCCATGGATAGACGATCTCTTTAAAAACCGACTCGACCCACAAGCCCATCCCTACTTCAAAGAGGTCTGTAATCTTCGAGTTTCGAGTCATTTGCTGATCAGGCGAGGCGGGCAACTCATTCAATATGTCCCTTTCGATCAGCGGGCGTGGCATGCCGGCAAATCCAGCTACGCGGGAAAACCAGATTGCAATGATTTCTCAATTGGTATCGAGCTGGAAGGGACGGACACTCAACCCTACACACAAGCTCAGTATGATGTTCTGGTTCAGGTGACCCGTGAGTTACAGCTGAGATATCCCGCGATCACATCGGATCGCGTCATTGGTCATGCGGATATTGCTCCAAACCGAAAATCCGATCCCGGCCCAGCATTTGATTGGCAATATTTTCGTCATTTGTTACACAGGCAGACTTGAAACTTCTCAGTCATTCCCTGACACTTAGCCCATGAGTTTGAGCATCATTCTAATCTGCCTGCTGGCTGAACGATTCTTACTTGAATATCAGCATCTTCGGCAAACCAGGTGGATCAATGAATACAGCGATTGGTTCGAACGCCAGGAACTTCCTCACTGGATGCTCAACGGATTTGGCGGCGTAGTCAGCCTGCTGCTCCCCCCCTTATTGACAATCGCCCTGCTCCAGCAACTGCTTGACGAACGATTGCTTGGCATCCCCGGCGCACTTTTAGCCATACTGGTACTACTCTTCAGTTTCGGACCCCGGGATCTGGATCACCAGATCAGGCAACTACACGACGCCAGAGAACGGCATGATGGTGAGCTGACTACCGAGATTGGCAGGGACATCATCGGTGATGAGCCGCCATCGGACGAAACCAGATATTCTCATGCCATCGTTGAATCTATTCTGGAACAGGCGAATCGTCGTATCTTTGGGGTTATTTTCTGGTTTCTTGTGCTCGGCCCCGTGGGTGCGGCTCTCTATCGCCTGGCCACCTGCCTTCCTAACCTGAGGACCACAGCCCGTGAGGCGGATTTTCTACATACCAGCCGACAGTTGGTGGCGATCCTCGATTGGATTCCAGCCCGCCTGACGGCCGCATCCTATGCAATCGCCGGTAGTTTCGAAGATGCCCTGTACGGATGGCGCAGCTACCATGAAAGCCGATTCAATGAATTCAGCTCCAGTGCCAGCGGCATTCTGATCTGTACGGGGACTGGAGCGTTGAGGTTGTCCACCCTTGTCGATAGTGATACCGGCACTCATCCGACTGAGGGTCAACGATATCTAATGGATGCAGCCATGGGCCTGATCTGGCGCTCATTGGTGGTCTGGATCATCCTGATCGGTTTGCTCACCCTGGCGGGATGGTTCTGAGTCGGTGGTAATCACGACAGTCGACCTGCTCAGGCATGGCGAACCAAAGGGTGGTCGGCGCTACCGCGGTCAGATCGACGATCCGTTGAGCGAAAACGGCTGGCGTGAGATGTGGCAAGCCGCTTCCGGTGGCACACCCTGGCAACACATCATTTCCTCACCGCTGTCGCGCTGCAGGGCATTCGCCAACTCACTGAGTGAAAAACTGCATGTCCCGCTAGAGCAGGATGAAAGGTTCAGGGAGGTAGGATTCGGGGACTGGGAAGGCAAAACCGCCGATGAACTGAGGGCTGCGGACCCCGATACGATCCGCCGTTTCTATCAGGATCCCATCGAGAACCGACCCACCGGTGCTGAACCACTCGATCAGTTCAGTCACCGCGTCAGTGCGGCTCTCAATCAATCAATCGAGACCCACCGGGGAAAACATCTCCTAATAGTTACTCATGCTGGGGTCATTCGTGCGGCCCTCACAAAATACATGTCGGCCCCTCTGGGCAGTATGTACCGTCTCTCGATCGCCACAGCATCGATATCTCGCATCCAGATCGATGAAGAGCGTCCACCTACCATCTGTTTTCAGGGACGAAGGAAAATCTAGTCACTTTGTGAAGCATCTCACAGCCTTGTTTTAGGGTGTTTCACCCACTAGACAAATTTAAAAAATATGTAATATCCTCTACACGAACGGAACGAATTTATATCTTTTTTGAAAAGGAGGTTCTCATTTTCTGAACACAATAGAGGTTTGGTTATGTTCTGGATCTTACTCGCGGTGCTTACAGCTGTTCTCGTTTCGACCTTATTGACTAAGACGATAGACACGTCAAAAGAATCGTAAATCAATTAAATTATAATAGAATCATGAAGATAACTAGACTTTCCGTCAACGGAGGGGCGGGCTGACTATCACTGACAATTGCACCAAATTGGTGCGGCCTCTCTCACTCTACACAATAGATGCGGCAGAATCTTTACCCTATGCGATTACCATCAACCTGCCAGATGCCATAGTCTCCATCACTGGTAGTGCTGCGAGCACCAATGCACGAACCCTGAACAGCCACAATCCAAATCCCTGCGCAGAGCATCATTTTGCCCAGTCCAACGGGCCAAGGGAAACATTTCAACATTCCACCTGGAATTACGAGAGTCACCTCTATGCCTTTGACATAGAATTAACTTTCATACCGCTTGACCTCGTTGGCGAACATATTCATACATCACAACAGAAGCGGCAACCGCAACGTTGAGACTTTCTACCTGGCCAAATTGAGGTATCGAGAGACAATCGATATCCGGATATTCAGTTAGACTGAAACTGTGTCCCCACTCCTCATGCCCCAGCACGAAAGCACATTTAGCTGGCAGCACCACATTCACGAGTGAGGATCCACAAACAGTATCCAGCCTGTACACTCGATACCCTCGTTCAATCAATGACCGATAACTCTCATCGAAATTTGAAAAAAAACGCGCCGGCACCTTCTTAAACGAACCCTTGGCTGGTGAAGGATCAAACGGACCAATATCAATCAAATGAACCTCACAGGCCCCAAAGGCTTCAGCGCTACGAAAAATTTTCGCTACATTGAACCCTGCCTTCATGTGGTCCAGGATCAAAATGAACTGATGAATCCCAGGTTTAGCCAGCAAATTTTTTCGCCGCTGTTTGGTATAGCGAGCGAGCGCTTGATCTCGAGCCTCCCGCCTCTCTCTTTTCGATTTTCTTTGTCGCAGCATCTCAGCTCACAAACCCATCATGACTTGCGGATTCTCATAGAGTAACATCCATGAGAGTTCTTACACTTCCTGCATTATCGTCTGACAGTGAATCACATGAACGACTGTAGCCTGGCCTTAAGGATTCAAATTTACAATCGGTAACTGAAGTGACAGTATGCAAATAGACAGGGTCACCCGAGTATTGGTTTGGAGCCGTTGGCTGAGATTATCACATTGGGTGCTGGGGCTCTCTTCTCTCGGACTGCTGATCTCTGGATGGCTCATGGCAACCGACCCTATCCTGGCGACGGATGCCAAAGATATGCACTTGGTTCTCTCGGGCCTGCTCGTTCCAGCGCTAATCTTGCGCATTTATCTGCTTATTTTCAGTGCAGGCACAGACCATCTGGCTGACTGTGAACTCGATTCCCATCGATTGAGACAAGCAGTCGAGGTATTGAAATTTTATCTGACCCTCGGCAAGTTCCCGCTGCCCAACTGGTTCAGCCACAATCCCCTCTGGGGGCCTGTCTATCTTTTGCTCTTTATTTTTCTAACCGTCTCATCGTTGAGCGGCATCCTTCTGCTGCAGGACATCGCATTCACTTTCGGGATCAGTAATCACGCTCTACACAGTGTCAGCTATTCTGCCATTAGCGTGTTTGTTCTACTACACTTGCCGGCAGTATTTAGCCATGACTTGAGCAACAAACATGCAGATATTTCGGGCATGATCAATGGCTATAAGATCTATCAGATCGAAGATAATCACCAGGCTGCCGGCCAGCAGCCACGGACAGTGTCACTCGATCAGTTATTGAAAACACGAAGATGATCCCATCTCATGCCTATTGTTCCATGAATCAGCACTTTGTAACTCTCATCCTGCGAATCACGAAACCTCCCGTGACCGACTATCTAACTGTTACCCACTCGGGCTTACCCCTACATCATGGAAACTCATAACCAGATCAGAAAAACCAAGATCATAGCCACGATTGGACCGTCGAGTGATTCACTCGTCACCATCAAACATATGATCCAGGCTGGCATGAACGTTGCGCGCCTGAACCTGTCACATGGAACCTTCTCAGCGCATAGGGATCGCGTGAAGTCTATTCGACAAGCCGCCGATGAACTCAACACCAACATCGCCATCATGATCGATACACGGGGTATCGAAATACGTACCGGTCTACTCGACACTGACAGCATCGACTTGGCAATTGGCGATTGCTTTACCCTCTACACCGATGATCGGCAGGGCAATAGTGAGGGAGTCTCCATTACTTATAAACAACTCCCTACCGAGCTCGGGATCAATACCCCCATCCTGCTCGACGATGGCAATATCGAACTTGTTACCGAGAAGGTGCACAGCGATCGAATCGACTGCAGGGTGGTCATAGGCGGGCGTCTGGGTGAATCAAAAAGCCTAAATCTGCCCGAAACTGAACTCTCCCTCCGAGCAGTAAGTCCGGAAAACCGTGAAGACGTGATAAGAGAGATGAGTTTTGCAGCAGACAATGAAGTAGACTACATCGCTGCTTCCTTCGTTCAGCATGCCGATGATGTGAACTTGCTACGAGATATTCTGGCAGATCACGGCGTCAAGATCCCCATTATCGCCAAGATAGAAAACCGCGCAGGAGTCAGTAATCTCGAGGGTATAGTCTCGGCCGCGGATGGGATTATGGTCGCCAGAGGGGATCTTGGGGTGGAACTGCCACTCGCCGATGTTCCCGGGACGCAAAAACGCATCATCCGTATGACAGTGACCAATGGCAAACCGGTGATAACTGCCACTCAGATGCTAGAGTCCATGCAGAGAAATCCGAAACCTACCCGTGCCGAAGCGTCGGATGTGGCCAACGCCATCCTCGACGGCTCTTCCGCCATTATGCTTTCCGGGGAAACCGCTGCAGGCGATTACCCGATCAAAGCGGTCAAGACCATGTCGGATATCGCCCTGCGTGCCGAATCCTATCTCAGCGAATACGGTTATCTACAGATCATCTCACCGAACCCGGCAAACATCGTCACCGAAGCGGTGAGTCAGGCGGCTACGACGATGGCATCCAACCTGCATTCTGCCGCTATTTTCAGCCTTACCGAACGGGGTTTCACACCTCGAATGATCTCTAAACACCGCCCCTCCTGTCCGATCATAGCGATCACCAGCTCCAAGGCGGTTGCCCGGAGACTGGCCCTCAACTGGGGCGTTCTGCCGATTTGTTATGCAGGGGTCAAAGAAGACGATGCTAAATTGACTTTCGGGCTTGAGCGCTGTCGTCAGCTGGGCTATCTGAAAACTGATGACGTGGTCATCTCGACCGCTGGTTTTCACCAGCAAGCAGGTGGCACCGATTCGATCAGAGTGCTTCGGATCGATAATGACGAGGATTAAAAAAGCCCCATGACACAATTGGTCATGGGGCTATTAGGTGTCTACAAAGGTACCCAGTGATTAGGCTTCGCTTTCCATCTCAGAATCTGCTTCGGCCGCTTCCTCTTCTTCAATTTGCGGCCTATCTACCAGCTCTACATAAGCCATGGGCGCTTGATCTCCCGGTCGGTAACCACATTTCAAGATACGTAGATAACCGCCCTGCCGCGCCTGATACCGAGGACCGAGTTCCGTAAACAGCTTGCCCACAGCCGCCTTATCACGCAGCCGGGCAAAGGCCAATCTACGCTTGGCCACGCTGTCGGTCTTCGACATGGTGATCAGTGGTTCCGCCACCCTGCGAAGTTCTTTGGCCTTGGGCAGCGTGGTCTTGATCAATTCATGGTTGATGAGCGAAACCGTCATATTTTGAAACATCGCCTTGCGATGGCTGCTGTTACGGTTCAGCTGTCTTCCGGATTTACGATGGCGCATGGTCAGATTCCAAACAAATACTCTATAAAATCAAATTACACCGATCAGTGTGCTAGCTGTTCTTCGATATTTTCCGGCGGCCAGTGTTCGAGCCGCATGCCTAGTGACAGACCACGACGAGCCAGAACGTCCTTGATCTCCGTCAGTGATTTCTTGCCCAGATTCGGCGTCTTCAACAGCTCCACTTCGGTTCGCTGTATGAGATCGCCGATAAGGAAAATATTCTCCGCCTTCAGACAGTTTGCTGAACGCACAGTCAGTTCCAAGTCGTCCACGGGACGCAGCAGGATCGGATCCACCGCCGGCTCTTCCGGTTCGGCCACAGATACTGCAGCTTCGGCTTCCAGATCGACAAAAACCGAAAGTTGATCTCGCAGAATGCTCGCAGAACGCCTGATCGCTTCTTCAGGATCAATCGTCCCGTTGGTCTCCAGCTCGATAACCAGACGATCCAGATTCGTTCTTTGTTCCACACGGGCGGATTCAACAGAATAGGCCACGTTGCGCACCGGACTGAATGATGCATCGACTTGTAACATGCCAATCGGACGATCATCGCCGGCCGCACTCTCGCGTGTCGCAGCAGGTTGATAACCTCTGCCCCGCCTGACACTCAATGTCATATTGATCTCACCTGACTTGGTCAAGGTCGCAATGACGAGATCAGGATTGGCGATCTCTACATCATGGTCCAGGGTAATATCACTCGCCAGTACCGGACCTGGCCCCTTCTTCTGCAAGCGTAGAGTGGCCTCATCCCGAGAGTGTAGAGTAATCGCAACCTGCTTGAGATTCAGCAGAATCTCAAGCACATCTTCCTGTACACCTTCGATCGTGGTGTATTCATGCAACACATTCGAGATCTCGACATCAGTAATGGCACTACCAGGCATCGAGGAGAGCAGGATGCGCCTCAATGCATTACCGAGCGTATGACCAAAACCTCTTTCCAGCGGTTCCAGCGTCACTTTTGCCCGTGCATCTGAAATCGGTTGAATATTGACGATACGCGGTTTCAAAAACTCCGTAACGGATTCGGTCATGAAAAATCCTCTCAACCAGGCTTACTTGGAGTACAACTCGACGACCAGCTGTTCGTTGATCTCAGCCGAAAGATCGGCACGATCAGGGACACGTTTGAAGTTGCCCTTCATCGCTTTTGGATCGACCTCTACCCAATCGACAAATCCATATTGCTCGGCGAGCGACAAGGCACCTTGTATCCGCACCTGCTTTTTCGCTTTTTCCCGTACAGAGATTTCATCTTCTGCGCTGACCTGATAGGACGGTACATTAACAATCTTGCCATTGACCTGGATCGCCTTGTGGCTCACCAACTGCCTGGCCTCGGCACGTGTCGCCCCAAAGCCCATCCTGTACACTACATTGTCAAGCCGGGTCTCCAGCATCTGCAGAAGATTTTCACCGGTTGCACCTTTATTCTGCGCCGCACTCTTGTAATAGTTGCGGAACTGCTTCTCCATAATTCCATAGATTCGGCGTACCTTTTGCTTTTCACGCAGCTGCAGGCCGTAATCTGATACACGGCGGCGCCGATCGCCCATCTGGCCAGGCACCTTTTCCATGTTGCATTTGGAATCCAGGGAACGCACGCGACTCTTCAGGAACAGGTCGGTTCCTTCGCGGCGACTCAATTTACATTTTGGGCCAATGTACCTAGCCATGATTCAACTCCAGGGTTCAGACGCGGCGTTTCTTGGGGGGACGACAACCATTATGCGGGATCGGTGTCACATCTGAGATGCTGGTGATCTTGAAACCCGCATTGTTCAAAGCCCTCACAGCAGACTCACGGCCCGGTCCCGGCCCCTTTACATTAACATCCAGGTTTTTTACACCGTACTCTTTCACCATCTGGCCAACTCGGTCGGCAGCGACCTGCGCTGCAAAAGGCGTGCTTTTACGCGATCCGCGAAAACCCGATCCGCCGGCAGTCGCCCAGGCGAGTGCATTACCCTGACGATCGCTGATGGTGATAATGGTGTTGTTAAAAGAGGCGTGAATATGCGCCACCCCGTCGGTGACACTTTTCTTGACCTTCTTTTTGGAACGACTGCTCGGTTTTGCCATGTTCTGTTCCTACGATAACTCTTGAATGATTTAGCGCTTTATCGGTCGACGCGGGCCTTTACGGGTTCTGGCGTTGGTTCGGGTGCGCTGGCCACGCAACGGAAGGCCTCGACGGTGACGGATGCCCCGGTTGCTGCCCAGGTCCATCAAACGCTTGATGTTCATGGAGATCTCACGTCGTAAATCACCTTCAACGGTAAATTTAGCGACGGCGGCACGTATCGCATCGACCTGATCCTCGCTCAGCTCTTGTATTTTTACATGCGGCTCGACACCGGCCTCTTTACAGATACCAGCGGCCCGAGTCCGACCAATGCCATAGATTGAGGTCAGTGCAATGACCGCATGTTTACGATCCGGTATGTTGACTCCAGCGATACGAGCCATTTTTCACTCTCCTAAATGCCCTCAAATTTTCTTCGGGCGGAAACGGGCAATAGTAGCCCCATTAATCACTCAAATCAAGTGCCTATCATCTAAGACGCTTAGCCTTGTCTTTGCTTGTGTCTGCCTTCTTTGCAGATTACGCGAACTACACCATTCCTGCGTACGATCTTGCAGTTCCGGCATATCTTTTTAACCGATGCACGAACTTTCATAGGTCAATCTCCGAATTCTTTAAATAAACCAGGACAGATCTGTACTAACGGATGAGACCGCCTGATCCTCCGCCTTTGAGGTTTGCCTTTTTCATCAGGCCTTCATATTGGTGAGACATCAAATGCGCCTGGATCTGAGCCATGAAGTCCATGACTACGACAACGATAATCAGCAGTGATGTGCCGCCGAAATAGAATGGCACGTTCCACCCGACGATCAGAAATTCCGGCAGCAGACAAACGGCTGTGATGTAGATGGCGCCAGCCAGGGTCAGACGCGACATGACCCCATCTATGTACTTGGCGGTTTGCTCACCGGGACGTATCCCCGGAATAAAGGCCCCAGACCGTTTCAAATTATCCGCTGTGTCCCTCGAGTTGAAGACGAGCGCTGTATAGAAGAAGCAGAAAAAGATGATTGCTGCCGCATAGAGCATCACATAGACCGGCTCACCGGGAGATAACTTGGCAAAGATATCTTGAATCCAACGGGTATCTTCCGTATTGCCCAGCCACTGTCCCAGAGTCGCCGGAAACAAAATGATACTGGATGCGAAGATTGGCGGTATGACACCGGCCATGTTCAGCTTGAGTGGAAGATGGGTGCTTTGTGCGGCCAACATGCGGCGTCCCTGTTGACGTTTCGCATAATTGACGGTAATTCTTCGCTGTCCCCGTTCGACGAAGACCACGAATCCAGTAACCGCAACCGCCAACACGAACAGAAATAGAATGGTCAATGCATTCAGTTCTCCGGTTCTCGCCAGTTCCAGAGTACCGCCAATGGCGGATGGCAAGCCTGCAACGATACCGGCAAAGATGATCAGCGAGATGCCATTCCCGATACCGCGTTCGGTAATCTGTTCGCCCAACCACATCAGAAACATGGTGCCCGTGACAAGCGAAACCGTTGCTGTTACCACGAATCCAATACCCTGGTGGACCACAACCGTTTCTCCACCGACAGTCTGGCTTTGTAGGGCAATAGAAATACCCACCGCCTGAAACGTGGCAAGTACGACGGTGCCATAACGAGTGTACTGAGTGATCTTTCTACGCCCCGACTCACCCTCTTTTTTTAGCTGCTCAAGGGTGGGTATGACCGCACTCATCAACTGCATGATGATGGATGCAGAAATATACGGCATGATACCGAGCGCGAATAGACTCGCCCGCTCCAATGCGCCTCCGGAGAACATGTTAAACATGTCCAGGATTGAGCCCTGAGCCTGTTCGAACAAGGCAGCCAAGGCCACTGGATTGACGCCTGGTACGGGAATGAAGGTACCAATGCGGAATACCAAAAGCGCGCCGGCTACGAAGAGCAGCCTCTGCCTAAGCTCCGTCAGGCGACCCATGCCACCTAACGCATTCATCATTCCGGAGTCGTTCTTGGCCATTTATTCCTCGACCTTGCCACCAGCCGCTTCGATCGCAGCCCGTGCGCCTTTGGTAACCATTAGCCCTTTCACCGTAACCGCCCGATGCAGTTGACCGGACGCGAAAACCTTGGCTCGGGTCATCGACTTCTTGACGAGATTCGCTTGCTTCAAGACCGCCAAGTCCACAATGTCCTCAGACAATTTTGCCAGCTCACCGAGTCTGATCTCAGCAGTGGTTCGACCAATCCGGGAGCTGAAGCCCACCTTGGGCAGCCTACGCTGCAATGGCATCTGACCACCCTCGAATCCTACCTTATGGAAGCCGCCAGAGCGGGACTTTTGCCCTTTGTGGCCGCGCCCGCAGGTCTTTCCCAGGCCGCTGCCGATGCCTCTACCGACCCTTTTTGCAGCCTTTTTACTGCCCGCAGCAGGTCTGATTGAATTGAGATTCATCTCAAGCCTCCACCACTTTGACCATATATGAGACCTTGTTGACCATACCTCGGGTACAAGGTGTATCTTCAACATCAACAACCTGGTGCATCCGTCGCAGCCCCAACCCTCTAACACAGGCTTGGTGACTGGCCAGGCGGCCGCTCATGCTGCGTACCAGGCTAACCCGCATCATCTTCTTATCAGACATTGTCGCTTACCCCAGAATCTCTTCAGCCGACTTACCACGTTTGGCTGCCACAGCCTCGGCGTCCACCATATTGTTCAGGCCGTTGATGGTGGCGCGTACCACATTGATCGGATTATTGGTGCCGATGCATTTAGCCAAAACGTTTTGCACGCCGACCACCTCGAAAACCGCGCGCATCGCACCACCGGCGATGATACCCGTACCTTCGGAGGCAGGTTGCATATGCACCTTGGCGGCTCCATGTCTACCGATCAGTGCATATTGCAGGGTCGAGCCATTTAACTTTACATCGACCATGTTCTTACGAGCACTCTCCATGGCTTTCTGAATCGCAACAGGTACTTCTTTCGCCTTACCGGTACCGAAACCAACACGACCATTACCATCACCTACCACCGTGAGGGCTGAAAAACCGAATTGCCGTCCACCTTTGACAACCTTGGCCACACGGTTAACGTTGATCAGTTTTTCCAGAAGCTCTTCGCCTTCGGGCTTTGCATTGAAATTTGCCATGTTCTTGAACCTTAAAATTGCAGACCGACTTCACGCGCCGCCTCGGCCAAGGCCTTGACCCGCCCATGATAACGAAATCCCGAACGATCGAACGCGACGCGCTCGATTCCGGCATCTTTCGCCCGCTGGGCGATATGCTTGCCGACGACGGACGCCGCTGCGGCATTTCCTGTCGAACCGGTGATCTCGCTTTTTACTGCCTTGTCCAATGTGGAAGCACTGGTCAGCACCTGTTCCCCATTGGGCGCAATGATCTGCGCATAGATGTGTTGCGATGTTCTGTGCACAGTCAGACGATGAGCACCCAATTCGCGAATCTTCGCGCGTGCACGTCTGCCGCGGCGTATACGAGCTTGTTTCTTGTCCATCGTTAAACCCTGCTATTTCTTTTTGGCCTCTTTACGTGCCACATACTCATCGGAGTAGCGCACACCCTTACCTTTGTACGGCTCGGGCGGTCGATAGGCACGTATCTCAGCTGCCACCTGACCTACACGCTGCTTGTCACAGCCAGAAACCACGATCTCAGTCGCGGAAGGCGTTGCAATCTCAATACCCTCCGGCACCGGGTAGTCAACTGGATGTGAGAACCCGAGATTCAAATTGAGCACCTTGCCTTTGGCCTGAGCTCGATAACCGACGCCGACCAACTCCAGTTTCTTACTGAAGCCTTGGCTGACACCGGTCACCATATTGTTAATCAGGGCACGGAAGGTGCCCGCCATTGCCCATGACTGTTTGTCGTCTTTGGTCGGAGAGACCGTCAATGAACCATCTTCCTGGGTGATCCCAACCTGATTATGGGCCTTGATTTCCAAGGAACCCTTGGGGCCCTTGGCAGAAACCATCTGACCGTCAATCTTTACTTCCGTACCCTTCGGTAGAGAAATGGGACTCTTTGCTATTCTTGACATCGAACCACCACCTTATGCAACGACGGCAATGACTTCGCCGCCCTGCCCAGTCGCTCTGGCTGCACGGTCAGTCATGACACCTTTTGAAGTGGAGATGATGGCCACGCCAAGACCACCGCGAACCTTCGGAAGATCCTTGCACGCCTTATAAACTCGAAGACCAGGGCGACTGACCCGCTGGATTTCCTCAATCAATGGGGTTCCCTGAAAATACTTGAGCTCGATCCTGAGGACCGGCATCACACCTTCATTTTTCACGGAAACCTCGTTGACGTAACCTTCGTCTTTGAGAAGATTGGCGATTGCCAGCTTTTGCTTGGAAGAGGGCAGCTCGACGTGGGTCTTATTAGAAGATTGGCCATTGCGGATGCGTGTAAGCATATCCGCAATCGGATCTGACATACTCATTGATGAGCTCCTGGGGTCAGGCCGTCTTTAATGACGCGATACCCATAATGTAAACCGGCCGGACAAAAATAGGTGTCCGGCGAAAAACGCGCTATTTTACCAACTTGCTTTCACAAGTCCAGGAATATCTCCACGCATGGCAGCTTCACGCAGCTTGTTCCGGCAAAGCCCGAACTTCCTGTAGTAACCGTGAGGGCGTCCCGTCACCCGGCAGCGATTGTGCTGACGAGAAGAACTTGCATCACGTGGCAGTTTCTGCAATTTCAGTGTCGCCTCTTCGATCTGTTCGTAACTGCTCTGTGGATCTTTGATGACGGCTTTCAACGCCTCACGTTTTGCGGCGTATCTGGCGACGCTCTGTGCACGTTTCTTTTCCCGTGCAATCATGCTTTTCTTTGCCATATCTGAGTCTCAGTTCTTAAAGGGAAACTTGAAGGCCTCGAGCAACGCCCGCCCTTCTTCATCGGTCTTGGCGGAGGTGGTAATGGTGATATCCAGACCGCGCAAGGCGTCGACTTTGTCATAGTCGATCTCTGGAAAGATGATCTGTTCATTGACACCCATGCTGTAGTTACCACGCCCATCGAAGGCCTTGCCATTCAGCCCACGGAAATCCCGAATACGTGGTATGGCTATATTGATAAGCCGATCTAAAAATTCGTACATACGTTCCCGGCGTAGGGTCACCTTGCAGCCGATAGGCCAGCCTTCCCGAATCTTGAATCCGGCATTGGACTTTCTGGCCTTGGTGATCACCGCTTTCTGCCCGGCGATCTTCTCCATATCGCCCACTGCATATTCGAGAACCTTTTTGTCTCCGATTGCCTCACCAACCCCCATGTTCAAGGTAATCTTGGTGATCTTGGGGACCTGCATGATGCTGCTGAATTGAAACTTGTCCATCAGCTGCTGTTCAATAGTATCCTTATACTGTTGCTGTAATCTTGACATCGCTGGTCACACCTTAGATATCCACGACTTCATCGTTGGATTTGAAAATTCGAACCTTTACGCCATCTTCCAGGATCTTGAAGCCGACCCGGTCTGCCTTGCCAGTTTCCGGATTAAACAGAGCGACATTCGAGATATGCATTGGCATCTCTTTATCCAGGATACCACCCGGTTCACCCTTGTTCGGATTGGGCTTGGTATGTTTTTTCACCATGTTGATGTTTTCGACGACCACCCGATCATCACCCACCATCTTTATGACGGTACCACGCTTGTCTTTGTCCTTTCCGGCCAGAACAACGACTTCGTCACCCTGCCTAATCTTGCTAGCCATAACGATTCCTCACAATACCTCAGGAGCAAGCGAGATGATTTTCATAAAACGCTCACTTCTCAATTCTCGAGTGACTGGGCCAAATATGCGTGTACCAATCGGTTGATGCTGATTGTTCAACAAGACAGCCGCATTGGTATCGAAGCGAATAATCGAGCCATCGGGCCGCCGCACGCCTTTTTTGGTACGCACGACGACTGCGTTGTATACATCGCCCTTCTTGACCTTACCGCGTGGTATCGCATCTTTGACACTGACTTTGATAATGTCACCGATGGCTGCGTAACGGCGATGGGATCCACCCAGCACCTTAATGCACTGCACACGACGTGCACCACTGTTATCGGCCACATTCAGGTTGGTCTGCATCTGAATCATGGTTCTGCCCTAATTAATTTTTAACTGTCTGATGTCCCGGGATCGTTAAAACTCAGTTCGCACGTTCCAGTATCTTTACCAGACGCCACGTCTTGTTTTTAGACAATGGCCGACACTGGACGACCATAACGGTATCACCCTTGTTACATTCATTGGCTTCATCGTGCGCATAGACTTTTGTCGAACGGCGCATGAATTTACCATACACAGGATGTTTGACCCGTCGTTCCGCGACAACGGTGATGGATTTATCCATTGCACTGCTGACAACCACGCCGGTCAATGTACGGTTGCTGGCTTCCTGTTCGTTCATGATGCTTTACTCGACTTCTGTTCATTCAGCACGGTTTTGATCCGTGCAATCTCTTTACGCACTTCCTTCATCCTGGACGATCGACTCAACTGTCCGGTACCTTGTTGCATGCGCAGATTGAATTGCTCTTTGAACAACTCTTCCAAACTGCCGTTCAACTCTTCCGGTGTTTTTTCTCTCAATTCACTTGCCTTCATCACATCACCGTCCGCTTCACGAAAGTAGTGGGGATCGGGAGCTTGGCTGCCGCAAGCGTAAAGGCTTCCCGCGCCAGCTCTTCTGAAATGCCTTCTATTTCATAAAGCACCCTGCCGGGCTGAATCTGCGCTACCCAGTATTCGACGTTGCCCTTTCCCTTACCTTGACGAACTTCCAGGGGCTTTTTGGTGATCGGCTTATCGGGGAAGATGCGAATCCATATCTTGCCACCGCGTTTCACGTGGCGAGTGATGGTGCGTCGTGCAGCCTCGATCTGGCGCGCAGTGATCCTTCCGCGACCAGTCGACTTGAGGCCGTATTCTCCGAATGAAACATTGCAGCCGGTTGTCGCCAGGCCACGGTTTCGGCCTTTATGCTGCTTGCGAAATTTAGTTCGTTTTGGTTGTAACATTGCTTATGACCTTTTACCGGCACTCATCGACTTGGTTTCGACTGACTCGCCCTCACCTTCACCGAATACCTCACCCTTGAAGATCCAAACTTTGACGCCAATGATTCCATAAGTGGTGGACGCCTCAGCAAACCCATAATCGATATCGGCACGCAGCGTATGCAGAGGTACACGCCCTTCGCGATACCACTCAGAACGGGCAATTTCAGCACCGTTCAGGCGACCACCGATATTGACCTTGATACCTTCAGCGCCAAGCCGCATGGCGTTCTGCACGGATCGCTTCATGGCGCGCCGAAACATGACGCGACGCTCCAATTGCTGAGCGATGCCCTCGGCCACCAACTGGGCATCGAGTTCCGGTTTACGGATCTCCTCGATGCTCATGTGTACCGGCACACCCATCATGCCTGAGACTTCCGCTCGCAATGCATCGATATCCTCGCCTTTCTTGCCGATAACCAGACCGGGTCGCGCCGTATGCACGGTGATATGTGCATTATTTGCAGGGCGGTCTATCTGAATACGGCTCACAGATGCCTGAGAGAGGCGTTTCTTCAGATAATCTCGGACCTTGAGATCACTATTGAGTAAATCAGCGAACTGTTTGGTATCCGCATACCACTTGGAAGTCCAGTCTTTGACGATGCCAAGTCGTATTCCGGTTGGATGTACTTTCTGCCCCATATCGGTCTCTCTTACCTGTTACTTGTCCGCAACCGTCACATTGATATGACTGGTGCGTTTGAGAATTCTCGATGCCCGTCCTTTAGCACGTGCACGAATACGCTTCATAGTCGGCCCTTCATCAATATTGACGGCTGACACCTTCAGCTCATCGATATCCGCACCTTCATTATGCTCTGCATTGGCGATGGCTGATTCCAGCACCTTCTTGACCAGGATCGCACCTTTCTTTTTGCTAAAAGCCAAAAGATTCAGCGCTTGCTCTACTGGCAGGCCGCGAATTTGATCAGCTACCAAACGTCCCTTTTGCGCTGAGAGGCGCGCGTGTCTCAATTTTGCTGTCGTTTGCATCATGGACCCCAATCAGGATTTCCTGTCTGCCGCATGACCACGGTAGGTCCGGGTCTGAGCGAACTCACCAAGTTTATGGCCGACCATGTTCTCGGAGATAAGCACGGGAACATGCTGCCTCCCGTTGTGGACGGCGATCGTCAACCCGATCATCTCCGGCAGGATCAACGACCTGCGCGACCAGGTCTTGATCGGACGTTTATTGTTCTGTGCTACAGCCTCTTCAACCTTCTTGGTTAGATGATGGTCTACGAAAGGGCCTTTCCTAATTGAACGTGGCACGGCGGTAACCCCTAAAATTACTTACGATTTCTACGACGTACGATCATCTTGTTCGTACGTTTATTGGTTCGAGTCTTATGCCCTTTGGTGGGCACACCCCAGGGCGACACGGGATGACGACCACCAGAGGTCCGACCCTCACCACCACCATGTGGGTGGTCGACCGGATTCATGGCGACCCCGCGTACGGTCGGCCGCACACCTCGCCAGCGCTTGGCCCCAGCCTTACCCAGGGAGCGCAGATTGTGTTCAGCGTTCGACACCTCACCGATAACGGCACGGCAATCGGCCGGTATCTTGCGCATCTCTCCGGAGCGCAGACGCAGGGTGGCATACTCGCCTTCACGGGCGATCAATTGCACCGAAGCACCTGCCGAGCGGGCGATCTGCGCACCCTTTCCAGGTTTCATCTCCACACAATGCACGACCGTACCGACCGGCACACCGCGTAAGGGCAGGCAGTTACCCACCTTGATCGGCGCTTCAAGGCCGGACTCCACCTGATCTCCAACCGCCAGATTCCGGGGCGCGATGACATAGTTGCGTTCGCCGTCCGCATAGCGCAGCAGGGCGATGTGTGCCGTCCGGTTTGGATCATATTCCAGCCGCTCGACAACCGCAGGGATACCTTGTTTGTTGCGCTTGAAGTCGATGATGCGGTAGCGCTGCTTGTGGCCGCCACCACGATGACGCGTGGTGATGCGACCTTTGTTGTTACGCCCACCGGTCTTCGACTTCTTGCCCACCAGCGGTCCGTGAGGTGCGCCCTTGTGTAGATCCGCATGGACGACATTCACCACAAAGCGACGGCCCGGTGATGTTGGTTTTGATTTTACGACTGCCATTCTCTCAATCCCGTAAACTTGCTTCAGGCACCGGTTGCGAAATCTATTTCACTGCCGGGCTGAAGTCGGACGTAAGCCTTTCTCCAATCGGAGCGCCGACCCTGGATAGCGCCAAAACGCTTCTTTTTACCCTTCACATTGACCACCTGAACACGCTCGACCTTCACGTCGAACAGTTTCTCCACGGCCCGGGCGATTTCTCGCTTGGTTGCGTCGGTCGCCACCCGAAAGGTGTATTGCTGGTTTGCATCGGCCACGATGCTGCTCTTTTCCGAGACCACCGGGCTCAACAGCACCTTCATCATACGTTCGTTGTTCATGCCAAACGCTCCTCGATCTCTTTCAGCGCCGCCTCGGTCATGAGGACCTTCTCATAAGCGATCAGGCTGACCGGATCGATCTCTGCCACGTCTCGCACATCGACGCCGTACAGATTTCGTGCAGCCAAATGGAGATTTTCATCCGGCTTGTCACACACCAGCAGCACGTCGGTCAGGCCCAGCTCATTCAGTTTACCGACCAGCTCTTTGGTCTTGGGGGCCGACACGGATAACTCACTGACGGCCACCAAACGATCCTGTCGAAGCAGTTCGGAAAGGATCGAACGAACTGCACCTCGATACATCTTGCGATTGACCTTTTGCCCATAACTGCGGGGAGAAGCGGCGAAATTCACTCCACCACTCCGCCAGATCGGACTACGACTCGTACCCGCACGAGCACGGCCCGTACCCTTTTGCCGCCAGGGCTTAGCACCGCCGCCGCGTACCGCTGAACGGTTTTTTAGCGCCTTGGTACCTGACCGAGCCGCCGCCATGTGGGCGGTCACGACCTGATGGATCAGACCCTCTTTGAGTTCGGCGCCAAACACCGCATCCGAGACTTGAATGGTCTGTGCGGCATCGTCAGTGGATTTAATATTCAGCTCCATCGGAATCACCCTTTGTTCTTCATCTTGATCGCCGGCGTTACGATGACATTGCCACCCTTGGATCCCGGTACTGAACCACGCACCAGGAGCAGGTTACGTTCTGTATCCACCCGCACGACTTCGAGATTTTGCTGGCTGCGCTGCACCGCACCCATCTGGCCCGCCATTTTCTTGCCTTTGAAGACGCGGCCCGGGGTCTGGCATTGCCCAATGGAACCCGGAGCCCGATGCGAGATCGAGTTACCGTGGGTGGCATCCTGCATACGGAAGTTGTGGCGTTTGACACCACCCTGGAAGCCCTTGCCCTGGGACTGACCACGCACATCCACCAGCTGTCCTTCGCTGAACAGATCAGCCTTGATCTCACCACCCAGCTCCAGGCCTTGCGCCTCTGCCTCGTCCAAACGGAATTCCCAGAGTCCGCTTCCGGCTTCGACACCGGCCTTGGAAAAATGACCGGCTGTAGCTTTGTTCACTTTCGAGGCCTTACGGTGACCGGTAGTCAATTGGACTGCCAAATAACCGTCTGACTCCGCTGTTTTCAGCTGGGAGACCCAGTTTGGCTCCACCTCAATGACGGTCACCGGTATGGAAACACCCTCTTCGGTGAAGACCCGGGTCATGCCGGCTTTACGTCCGACCACTCCAATCGTCATGGTTCTTAACCTCAGTTCAGTTTGATCTGCACGTCAACGCCGGCAGCCAAATCGAGCTTCATCAAAGCATCGACGGTCTTGTCGGTGGGTTCGACGATATCCAGCAGGCGTTTATGTGTGCGAATCTCATACTGGTCCCGCGCATCCTTGTTCACATGCGGCGAGATCAGCACCGTATAGCGTTCTTTCTTGGTCGGCATCGGTATCGGACCGCGTACCAGCGCACCGGTGCGCTTGGCGGTCTCGACGATTTCCCGTGCAGACTGGTCGATCAAACGATGATCGAACGCTTTCAGACGAATACGAATTCTCTGGTTTGCCATTATTACTTACTCGATGATCTTGGCGACCACACCGGCCCCCACGGTCCGGCCACCCTCGCGGATCGCGAAGCGCAGACCGTCTTCCATCGCGATCGGCGCGATCAGCTTCACGGTCATCTTCACGTTGTCACCCGGCA
>JASJBU010000142.1 GCA_030066355.1 Gammaproteobacteria bacterium
CCCAGGTCGTGTAGCGGGCTGGCATGGTAAATGGTAGTGATGAATTCAGGGTTGATGGCATCGGAAAAAGCGGGCGTTTCTGCCAGGGCGCAAGCCAGCATCCGGCAGAGACGCTGAACACGTTCCAGGTGAAGTCCGGTATCGTCGTCTCGGGTATGCGACAATTTCGCCAGCGCAAAAATCATGGCCACCTGAGATTGGTTGATCTCTTCAACCTGTTGCGCCACTCGGGTCTTGAGTTGATCGTTGAAATCCAACAACACGTTCTGGGCCTTTCGCAGCTGCAGGTGCGTATCCACCCGGGCGTACACTTCTACCATCTGAAACGGCTTGGTGATATAGTCGACACCACCGCACTTGAGCGCTTTGACCTTGTCCTCCGTGTCGTCGAGGGCGCTGATGAAAATGACCGGAATATCTTTGAGATCCTTGTTGGATTTGAAAGCCTCACAGACCTCGTATCCGTTCATCTCCGGCATGTTGATGTCGAGCAGGATCAGATCGGGTCTTTTGTCCTTCGCCAGCTGAATACCGTCCTGGCCATTGGCAGCCTCGCCCACGAGGCTGAGAGAATCATCCATACCGATCAGGTCGGCCACCCCCTTCCGAAACAGGGGGTGGTCATCGATAGCAATGATTGTGTGGAGTCTTTGCTCAGGCATCGCCCAGTCTCTTCATCAAGGATTTCTGTTGACGGGTATGCTCACTTTCTGCCGTACTGAATGTCAAACGGATACGTGTACCCCGACCTTCCATATCATCGATCCGCAAGGTCCCACCCAGCCACTCGGCCCGTTCCTGCATAATCGGTAAACCATAATGCTGCATCATGTCATGCGGTTCGCCCAGACCCACTCCATCATCCTCAACCAGCAATGTCACCTGGCCTTGCGGGTCGCATTCAATGGAGAGGCTGGCCTCGGTCGCGTTGGCATGACGGATCACATTGGAGAGGGCTTCACGAATAATCTGAATCAGATGAATCTCCGCATTTGGACTGAAACGGCAACTGGCGGCCCGGTTCTCGAAGCGAATCCTGATGTTGCCTCGCTTGGAAAACTCTTCAACTGTTTCCTGTAAGGTTATACCAAAGTCCATTTCATTGATGCTCAATCTGAAGGTGGTCAACAGATCGCGTAACTGGCGGTAGGCGCCGTTCAGGGCGGAACGCAAGACTTTCGATATGCTCAGAATCTGTTCTCTGTCTGCCGAGTCGGTCACCGACTTCTCGAGGCGGCTGACTTGGATTTTCAGGTAAGAGAGGGATTGCGCCAAAGAGTCGTGTAATTCACGGGCAATCACGCTGCGCTCCTCGAGTAAGGAAACCAGACGGGTCTGAGAAGCCTGTTGCGCCATATTGATGGAGAGGGCGATGTGGCTGGCCACCGTCTCCAACAACCGCTGTTGCCACTCCTCCATGGTGCCCTTGTCATCCAGTTCCACCATCAAGATCCCATATTGCCGGCTCTGATCCTTGATCGGTGTGGAAAAGGCCTGCACGACCCCAGACCCCGGAACCTCGAGTTGACAGACCTGAGACTTCCCAACAGCGATACAGGATTCACAATGCTCAATCGCCGCGTCAAGATTATACCTATAGTCCATGTTGGAGGTGACCAGACGAAAGGCATCCTTCTCTCCACTACGGCCCAGACAAATCGTGCCACCCTGCAGACCCATCGTGGTTTGAATATCACGAATGACCTGTTCCAAGGTCTCATCGCTCAGAGACGAATTGCTCAATGTCTTGGTCGTACCGTAGAGCAGTTCCAACGAGCGATTGCTGCGTTCCAGATTGACGGTTTTTTCCTTGACCCGGTGCTCTAAGTCTTGATAAACCTTCGACAGGTCTTCGGCCATGACATTGAAGGCCTGCCCCAATTGCCCCAGTTCGTCTTCGTTGAGATACCGACTGCGCACCGTGAAATCACCCTGGCGGGCCGAATTGGCGCAGACTTGCAGTTCACGCAGTGGCTTCAACACATTGCTCTTCGCGAGATAGATACTGAGAATCGCCACCAGGAAGATAAAAATCAGGGAGATGATCTGAATGACACGCAGCAGATGATTCTTTTTCTCCGCGTCTATCTCCAGCGCCTCGACGAAAGCATGGATATCATCCACTAAGCAATCGACTCGGCTGAGGTAGTCATCTCGGTTAAGGGCGATCACCCGATCTCGTTCCTGCGATACAATCTCGTTCAATGACAGCTCAAGATAACTGGTCAGGAGCGGATGGATGATCTCCAGCCACCTGTCTTCGACAATAGCGTAGGATTCCAACACATTTTGACTCGGCCCTTTTGAAAGAACGGCATGGATGCGAGGACTGAACAGCCTTTCGTTGAATTCATTCACCAGCCGTTCCGTGTAAATCCCAGAGGCCTGAGAATTGAAACTAACGTCATGCACCAGACTGCTGGCGATTCGGTATGACTGCATGCGCAGGGTGCCCGCCTGGTTGATGGCCGCAGCATAGCCTGCCGCGGTCTCCGTGATGAAGACAGAACTCAACATGCTGATCACCGCCAGGGCAAAGACGGCTGCCAGGGTCAAGCCGAATCTCAGGAGCAGCGAACGTTTCAATAATCTCACCCATCGTCACAATGCAGGCGTACAAGTGTACCTTCTTCTCATGCGAGTGACGCAGGATTGATTCAAACGGTGAGAACTAACCGATTGCCTGTTCCATGCCTGGAAGGTCGAGTATCCTGATGGTCTTTCGGTCCACGAGGATCAATCCCATACTGATCAATCGATTCAGCTCTCGAGAAAAAGTCTCCGGGGTAATATCGAGTAGTGAAGCGGTCACGCCCTTGTTGGCGGGAAGCTGAATGCACAGTCGCTCACCCGCTGTTGACTGTTTGTTGACCAACATGAGCAGATAATCGATCACCCGTTGCCTGGCGGAACGCAAACAGCAATTTTCCAGTTCACCGACAAACCGGCATAGCCTCGTGTCCAAGTGCGTCAGCATGCTGGATGCCAAGGAAGAGCATTTCTTGAGACAATCCATCATCGAATTCCGGGGTATCTCGATGATCTCACCTTTCGAGAGCATCACTGCATTGAGCCTGCTGACCATGGAAGAGAACATACCGAGCTCTCCCAAGGTCTCTCCCGAAGAGATGACATCGATGACCCGTTCAGAACCGTTCGAGGCGAGAATGCTGACTTTGACCTGGCCGCTGTTGACGAGAAACAGACTGAGTTCGCTGTTACCCGAATGAAAAACCGTTTGCCCCCTGTCGAGATGGGTCAATCTTGCACTTTCTGATAGCTGCTGAATCGTTTGCCATTCGACCGATTTGAAAAGCTGGCAGTTGGATAGCGCCGTTGTAATGGGATTATCGTGGACCACAACGTCCATCTGTACTCTCTTATAACTTTCGTTCTTATGAAGCCTTTGGTAAGGCACAACTGTGTAAGTATTCAGCTCCCGAGCATGCTGTGTAAAACGCCTATCAAGCGTGTGACGAAACACTCATTTCCCGAAAGGAATTCAGAACTTACACTCCAACCTGGGATCAATTGTCCAGATCGACATCACAATGTGATTGATAAATATCAAAGATACCGGATTAAAATTAAAGCATTTATTCCATACAGTTCAACATGTTACCTACAAGTCAGTAATCGCAATTACCACAATCCGAGTAGTTTTATTACCTCTTTATGAGTAGACCAAACAAAGTTGATCAATCGTGATTGATTGGTCTAAAAAGAGATCTGCAACGACGCCCGAATGCAGTTGATATATCTTGAGGTGTACCCCCGCAATCATGTAAGGTTGCGCATTCTAAAAATACCAGATGACCGGCTCGTGGCACGACCCGTTGATCACAGGCCACCAGATACCCAACCAGTCTCTAGCGAATTATCGATCAAATAAACGTGACATCCTCCCCAAGCGACACCATCGGTAAGGCTCAATTCGAAGCCAAGAGACTCGAATGCATTCGGGACGACCGGTTGCTCTTCGACGATCTCAGCTTCCAAGTCAATGCTGGCGAGGCTCTGGTGCTCGAAGGGCGCAACGGTAGCGGCAAAACCTCCCTCTTGCGCATCCTCTGTGGAATCAGATTGCCCGAATCGGGGGATCTCTACTGGGATGGCGAAGACATCTTCAAGCTAGGACCTGTATTCCGCGAGCACATTGCCTACCTCGGCCACAAGGACGGACACAAACCTGACCTGACCCCACTGGAAAACCTGCGAATCGCCCAGGGGCTCGGCAAGGCAAAGAACGGTATCACCCTGGAAGAGGCTCTGGATCAAGTGGGCCTGTTCGGTTTTGAGGACGTCCCGACCCGTAACATGTCCGCTGGACAACAGCGGCGCCTGGCGATTGCCCGCCTGTTGGTCACCGACGCCAAGCTGTGGATCCTGGATGAACCTTTTACCTCCCTGGACAGAAAGGGCATTGAACAAATGGAACGGCTGTTCGAGGGTCATTTACAAAGCGGCGGCATGGCCGCCATGACCACCCATCATCGAGTGGGCTTTCGCGACAACATCAATCTGATTAGGATTAATCTGTCGGAACGATGAGCACCCTTTCTCTCACCAGCGCGTTTACCCTCTTATTGAAACGGGACCTGACCCTGGCCTACCGTAGACGCGCGGAACTGGTCAACCCGCTGCTGTTCTTCGTACTGGTGACCGCCATGTTTCCACTCGGTATTGGCAACGATCCGATCCTGATCCAAAAGGTCGGGCCAGGGGTGGTCTGGGTGGCCGCCCTGCTCGCCGCCCTGCTCTCCCTCGACGCGATGTTTCGCTCGGACTACGAGGATGGCTCCTTGGAACAGTTCATGCTCAGCGCCCACCCGGTGTCGATCCTGGTGCTGGCCAAGGTACTGGCCCACTGGATGGTGACTGGACTACCCCTGTTCATCGCCGCTCCTCTGCTGGCGATGATGCTCAATATACCCAATCAGGCGATACCTACGCTGATGCTGACCCTGGTGCTCGGCACGCCGGTGCTCAGTCTGATCGGTTCCGTCGGTGTCGCCCTCACTGTTGGGCTAAGGCGTGGCGGTGTTATACTTTCATTGCTGGTGCTACCCCTGTTCGTACCCGTGTTGATCTTTGCCACCGATGCCGTCAACACCGCTGCGGTGGGCATACCCACTACAGCACAGATTTCCATTCTAGGCGCCATGCTGGTGGGATCCATAGTGCTGGCACCAGCAGCCACCGCCGCTTCACTAAGAATTAGTCTGAGTTAACCCATGAATGTCTTTATGCGCTGGTTTCACAAAATGGGGTCACCCAAGTACTTCTATGAAGTCTCGGGCAAGATGATTCCCTGGTTCATGTGGACTTTTATCATCACGCTGGTCTACGGGCTGTACCAAGGGATGATCGTCTCCCCACCCGATTATCAGCAGGGTGAGAGCGTGCGCATCATGTACATCCATGTGCCGGCGGCCTGGATGTCCATGTTCATCTATGTCGTGATGGCGGTCTCCGGGCTGATCAGCCTGGTGTGGCGCATCAAGATGACCGAGATCTTCGTCATCAGCAGCGCCACCGTAGGTGCGAGCTTTACCTTCCTCGCCTTGGCCACCGGGTCTCTGTGGGGCAAGCCCATGTGGGGCACCTGGTGGGTGTGGGACGCCCGTCTCACCTCGGAACTGATCCTGCTGTTTCTCTACCTGGGCATCATCGCTCTGCACAGCGCCATCGAGGACAAGCGGGTGGCGGCCCGCGCCATCTCCATCCTCGCCCTGGTGGGCGTGGTCAACATCCCGATCATCCACTATTCAGTCGAGTGGTGGAACACCCTGCACCAGACCTCATCGGTTACCATGACCGGAAAAAAGGCCATGAGCACCAGCATGTTGATTCCACTGTTGGTCATGTCGGTCTCTTTTAAACTTTATTACGGAGCCGTGGTCTTAATGCGCGCACGGGCAGAACTATTAGAACGCGACCGTAACACCCGTTGGGTGGAAGAGGTGGTGCAGGAGGATACGAAATGAATGAATTTCTTGCCATGGGTGGCTATGCAGCATATGTCTGGCCCTCCTATGCCCTTGCGTTTATCTTGCTGGTCGCGAACATCGTCGCGCCAATGTTGCAACGTAAAAAAACCGTCACAGAGATCGCCCGTAAGCTACGCCGGGCCAGGAATGAACAGAAATGAACCCTATCCGTAAAAAACGTCTATATCTGATCGGTGCTATGGTCGCTGGTATCGGTGTCGCCGCCTGGCTGGCCCTCAATGCCTTCGACGAAAATCTGATGTTCTTCTTCTCTCCCACTGAAGTGGTGGCCGGCAAGGCCCCCACCGGACATCCATTTCGCATCGGCGGTCTGGTGGCCAACGAGAGCGTGAAACGCAGGCCGGACGGACTCACCACGGCTTTCGACGTGACCGACAACGACAAGACCGTCACCGTCGAGTACACCGGCATCCTCCCCGACCTGTTCCGCGAGGGCCAGGGAATCGTCGCGTTGGGACAATTGAATGAAGGCGGTATCTTCGTCGCCAGCGAGGTTCTGGCCAAACACGACGAGAACTACATGCCGCCTGAAGTGGCCGAGTCTCTGAAGACCGCCCACGACAACGCCGTCGGCAACACCCAACCGCAGGCCAGCATTCAATGATTCCAGAACTCGGTCATTTCGCTCTGATACTCTCGCTTTGCCTCGCGGTGACCCAGGCGGTGGTACCCTTGGCAGGCTCTTTTGCAAACATCCGCTCATGGATGGCCCTGTCCCGTTCCCTGGCCTGGGGTCAGCTGGTGTTCCTCGGCATCGCCATGGTGGTGCTGACCAACGCCTTCCTGCAAAACGATTTCTCGGTGATCTATGTCGCCCAGCACGGCAATACCAAACTGCCGGACATCTACAAAATCTCCGCGGTCTGGGGCGCCCACGAGGGTTCTCTACTGCTCTGGGCCTTCTTCCTTGCCGCCTGGAGTGCTGCGATTGCCTTCTTCAGCCGAAATCTGCCCCTGCCGGTGGTCGCTCGGGTACTCTCGGTGATGGGCATGATCACTATCGGTTTTCTGCTCTTCATGCTGCTCACCTCGAATCCCTTCGACCGGACCTTTCCAGTGCCCTTCGAGGGTCGTGAGCTGAATCCCATGCTGCAGGACCCGGGGCTGGCGATCCATCCCCCACTCCTCTATATGGGATATGTGGGCTTCTCGGTGGCGTTTGCCTTCTCCATCGCTGCCCTGCTCGGCGGTAAGCTGGATGCCTCCTGGGCGCGCTGGTCCCGCCCCTGGACTACCGTGGCCTGGATCTTCCTCACCATCGGCATCGCCCTGGGCAGCTGGTGGGCCTACTACGAGCTGGGCTGGGGCGGCTGGTGGTTTTGGGACCCGGTGGAAAACGCCTCATTCATGCCCTGGCTGGTGGGGACCGCCCTTATGCATTCTCTGGCTGTCACCGAGAAACGCGGCGCCTTCAAGAGCTGGACCGTATTGCTGGCTCTGACCACCTTCTCCCTGAGCCTGCTGGGGACCTTCCTGGTGCGCTCCGGGGTGTTGACCTCGGTGCACTCCTTCGCCTCTGACCCGGCCCGTGGCCTGTTCATTCTGATCTTCCTGCTGATCGTGATCGGCGGCTCGCTGATACTCTACGCCTGGCGGGCACCGTACATTTCCGGTGGCGGACGCTTCGACCTGGTCTCCCGTGAGACCTTTCTGCTGGGCAACAATCTGCTGTTGACCGTACTGTGCGGCCTGATCCTGCTCGGCACCCTGGCACCGCTGATCTACGATGCCCTGGAGCTGGGCAAGATCTCGGTGGGCTTTCCCTGGTTCAACAAGATGTTCGTCTTGCTGACCCCCTTCCTGGCCCTGATGATGGGGATAGGTTCACTGGCGCGCTGGAAACACACGGATTTGGATTACCTGGTCAAACAACTTCGGGTGGCCTTTCTGGTCAGCCTCGGCTTCGGCCTGCTCACCCTGCTGCCCTTCCTCTCCGACTGGAACTGGATGGTCGGGCTGGGTATGGGACTCACCATGTGGGTGGTCACCTCCCATGTGGTGAACATGAAGGAAAGGTTGAAACATAAGAAGGGCTTTGCCGGCTTCTGGCGCGATCTGGCGGGCGGCGGTCGCAGCTACTATGGCATGATCCTGGCGCATCTGGGTGTGGCGGTCTTTATCGTCGGCATCACCATGGTCTCCAACTACGGGATAGAGGAGGATGTCCGCATGTCTCCGGGCGACACCGCCGAGATCGCCGGTTTCGAATTCAAGTTCGAGGGGGTCGGCCGATATCCCGGCCCCAACTACAACGCCGATCGCGGCCGCTTTCAGGTGTTCAAGGAGGGCGAGCTGATCGCTACCCTCGAGCCGGAGAAGCGCACCTACTTCGTACAGACACGGCCCATGACCGAGGCGGCCATCGACCCGGGCCTGACCCGGGATCTCTACGTCTCCCTGGGCGAACCGCTGGGTGGCGGCGACTGGAGCCTGCGCCTCTACTATAAACCCTATGTCCGCTGGATCTGGCTGGGCAGTATCTTCATGGCCCTGGGCGGCCTGCTGGCGATCACCGACCGGCGCTACCGCACCGCAAAAATCAGGGCCGCCAGCCGCGTCAAGCCGGAGGGTTCTACCATGGCGGCGACCGGGAGTCACTCATGAAATCCACTCTGCGATTCGCCGTTCCCTTGATCATCTTCGGGGTCATCGCAGCCTTCCTGTTCAAAGGCCTCAACATGAACCCGCGGGAGATACCCTCGCCACTCATCGGCAAGTCGGTGCCTGAGTTTTCCCTGCCGCTGCTGGAACAACCGGAGACCCAGATCACCGACCAGGATCTGCTCGGCAAGCCCTATCTGCTCAATGTCTGGGCGACCTGGTGCGTCTCCTGCCGTGCAGAGCACGAGACCCTGGTGCAACTGGCGAATACCGGCAAGGTGGATATCTACGGGCTGAACTGGAAAGATGAGAGCATCAAGGCCAAGGCCTGGCTGCGCCAGCTCGGCAATCCCTACGTGGCCAACATCTTCGATGAGAAAGGCCGCACTGCGATCGATCTGGGGGTCTACGGCGCCCCCGAGACTTTCGTGGTGGACAGCAAGGGTGTGATCCACTACAAACACGCAGGCCCGTTGACCCCGCAATTGGTCGCGGAGAAACTGCTGCCCCTGGTCGAAAAGCTGAAACAGGAGGGATGATGACGCTACGTGGTTTTTGCTGTTCCATTGTCTTGCTGATGGGCGTGATCGTACCTATCTCGGCCGCAACCTTGGCCGAGTACAAATTTGAAGATCCTGAGAAAGATCGGGACTTTCGCGCGATCATCGAGGAAATGCGCTGTCTGGTCTGCCAGAATGAATCCCTCGCCGGTTCCAATGCCGACTTGGCAGTGGATCTGCGCAACGAGATTTACGACATGATGCAGTCGGGCCAGACCAAGGATGATGTGATCGGCTTCATGGTAGACCGTTACGGCGATTTTGTCCTCTACAATCCCCCGATGAGGCCCTCAACCTACCCCCTCTGGTTCGGTCCGCTTATCCTGTTTGTGATCGGTGCAGCCTTGCTGTACCGTGCGATACGCAGAAAAAAACAGAGTCAGGAGACGAACCTGTCTGAGGATGAACAGCATCGGCTCGCTTCCTTGCTCAATGAAAAATCAAATACCAAGGACGTATCGAAATGATCACATTTTGGATACTCGCTAGCGGGCTCACGCTCCTGGCGATTGCTTTCATCATTCTTCCCTTGCTGCGCAGGAAGGAGTACGTCACCCTCAGCTCCGATGAACTCAACCTGTCGGTCTTCAAGCAGCAACTGGAAGAGTTGGACAACGATCTGAACAACGGCATCCTCGATCAGCCTCGCTATGATGCGGCGCGCAGGGATCTGGAAAAAGAACTGCTGGAAGACGTCTCGGGTGACAAAGCTCAACCAGCCGCCAGCACATCGGGCTCCGGCCGTTGGATCATGAGTGTGGCCCTGGTCGTCCCGCTGATGTCGATCGGCATGTACCAGGCCCTGGGCAATCCAGAGATCATTCCACGCCTCGCCGCGGCCCCCGACAGTGGTATCGGCGGATCAAACCAGCAATCGCCTCACACCGGCCAGCCATCCATGCAGAACCTGCCGCCCATGGAGGAACTGGTCAAGAAACTCGCAGCCAAGCTGGAACAGCAGCCGGAAAACCTGGATGGCTGGTTGATGCTCGGACGCAGCTATATGAGCCTGAGCCAGCCGCAAAAGGCCATCGAGGCCTACCAAAAGGCCATGCAACTGAACTCCGAAAACAGCACCCTCTTGCTGGCCTACGCCGAGGCCATCGCCCAGACCCAGGGCAAGAACTTCACCGGCCAACCGGCGGTGCTGATCGAGAAGGCCTACAAGCTGGCGCCCCGGGATCCCAACGGCCTCTGGATGATGGGGATTGTGTCCTATCAACGGGAGCAATTTCAGGATGCGCTGAACTACTGGGAAAAACTGGAGAGCCAATTGACGCCGCAAAGTCAGGATATCGCCTCGGTGCAGAGCGCCATCAGCGACGCCAAGGCCAAACTGGGCACCGAAGACAAACTGCCTTCGATTGTATCTCCCAAACCCGCCGCTGAACCGGCAGCCCCGGCGGAGGCAGGAAATTCCGCCATCGAAGTCATCGTCAAGCTGTCCCCGGAGATGCAGGCTAAGGCCAATCCGCAGGACCTGGTCTTCATCTATGCCAAGGCACTCTCCGGTCCACCCATGCCGTTGGCCGCTGCGCGCAAGCAGGTCAGAGATCTGCCGCTGACCCTGATCCTCGACGACAGTATGGCGATGATGCCGCAGATGACATTGTCTGGGTTTTCTGAGGTGATCGTCGGTGCGCGGGTCTCCAAGTCAGGCGGCCCCTCTGCCCAGCCCGGTGATCTCGAAGGCGAGATCAAACCGGTCACCCCCGGACAGCCTGGGCCGGTATTGGTCACCATCGATTCCATCCATCAATAAGCTCAATTGACCTGCCGTCGAGAAAAATCGGCGGCAGGGGCAGTGATTTCCTACTTTTTCCTGCACCTGCCTGATACCTCCCAGGCGCTCGGGTTGGTATACTTGTCTTTTTTTCGTAAAAATCCATCAGCGCCAACTATAAAGCATTCAAGCTCAAGGAGAACCAATGGCCAGCAGCTATACGACTCATGACATCCGAAACATCGCACTCGTCGGGCATGCGGGATCGGGCAAGACCAGTCTCGTGGAGACCCTGCTGCACCGCAGCGGCAGCATCCCTTCGGCCGGATCGGTCGAAAGCGAAACCACCGTCTGTGATTTCGATGAACAGGAAAAGGCGCTCAAGCATTCCCTGGATATCGCCATCGCCCACCTGAGTCATAACGGCAAGCAGGTCAATCTCATCGACACTCCCGGATACAACGACTTTCTCGGGCGCGGCATCAGTATCCTGCCGGCGGTGGAGACCGCCGCTGTGGTGGTGAATGCAGAAACTGGCATCGAGTCGGTCACCATGCGCATGATGGATGCGGCCAGACGCCGGGGCCTCTGCCGGATGATCATCGTCAACAAGATCGATAGTGAGAATATCGACTATGCAGAGCTGATGACCAGCCTGCAGGAGACCTTCGGCAGCGAATGCCTGCCCATCAATCTACCGGCGGACGGCGGTAAGCGGGTCATCGACTGCTTCTTCCAGCCTGGCGGCGACGCCACCGAATTCTCTTCTGTGGCGGATGCCCACAGCGCCATGATCGACCAGGTGGTCGAGGTCGACGAGGCGTTGATGGAGATCTATCTGGAACAGGGCTCGGAGCTGGAGCCAGAGCAGCTGCATGACCCTTTCGAAATGGCCCTGCGTGACGGTCACCTGATACCGGTTTGTTTCACCTCTGTGGAGAACGGTGCCGGCATTGACGAGCTGCTGGATCTGTTTGCCAAGCTGATGCCGGATCCCACCGAGGGCAATCCGCCGGCCTTCATGAAGGGCGAAGGCGCGGACATGGAACCCGTGGAGGTCAACCCCGATCCGGATAAACACGTCATTGCCCATGTGTTCAAGGTGCTGAACGATCCCTATAAGGGCAAACTGGGTATCTTCCGCATGCATCAGGGCACCCTCGCAGCCAACGGCCAGCTGTTTATCGGCGATGCCCGTAAACCGTTCAAGGTCAATCATATCTTTCGTTTACAAGGCAACGACCAATCCGAACTCACCCAGGCGGTGCCGGGTGACATCTGCGCCGTGGCACGGGTCGACGAGATCCATTTCGACGCCGTACTGCACGATTCCCATGACGAGGATCACCACCATCTGCGTTCCATCGAATGCCCGGTACCCCTGTTCGGGCTTGCCGTCAACACCACCAAGCGGGGCGACGAGCAGAAACTCAGCGAGGCGCTGCATAAGCTGGAAGACGAAGACCCCTGTTTCCATGTGGAGCACAATGTCACCCTGAACGAGACCATCATGCGCGGTCTCGGTGATCTGCACCTGGACGTGCTGCTCGAGCAGTTGAGAAAGAAATACAACGTGGATGTGGAAACCCATCCGCCGAGCATCGCCTACCGTGAAACCATCACCCGTCCCGCGGAAGGCCATCACCGGCACAAAAAACAGACCGGTGGGGCCGGTCAGTTCGGCGAGGTCTTTCTGCGCATCGAACCATTGCCGCGGGGTAGTGGCTTCGAGTTCGAAAACAAGGTGGTGGGTGGCGCCATTCCCGGTCCACTGATCCCGGCCGTGGAAAAAGGGGTCAGACAGGCCATCAATGAAGGGGCCATCGCCGGCTTTCCCATGCAGGATATCAGGGTCACGGTATACGACGGTAAGTATCACCCGGTCGACTCCAAGGAGATCGCCTTCTCCACCGCCGGTAAGAAGGCCTTCATCACAGCCGTCGAACAGGCGGGTGGCGTGGTGCTGGAACCCATCGTCAACATCACCATTACCACACCGGACAACTTCATGGGTGACCTGACCGGTGATCTGGCGGGTAAACGCGGACAGATCAGCGGAACCGAGTCCGGCCGTAACGGCCAGATCATCATCAAGGGTCAGGCACCCATGGCGGAGCTCGAGGGCTATGGCACGCGGCTCAAAGCGATCACCGGCGGGGAGGGCAGCTATACCATCGAGTTCAGCCACTATGAAGCCGTCCCTGCCAGTGTACAAAAGGATCTGATGACGCATCGGGCGGAATAAGCGCGTTCCAGCCATCCCCTCTCACCTGCTTGGCGGCTTCAGGGCAGAGGGGATCACGCCTGCCCCTCTCGCCATGGCAATCACAGGCCATCATTCTCAGTCTATTCCAACCATGACCTGTTCAGACGCCGCCTTGATACCCAGCCGACAATAATGGTCATATCTTGATCATGATCAAGGTATGGACATCCAGGATTGTGTTCCTATACTTTTCCGTAAGCATGTAAAGACTAAGGTTATTCGTTGCGTACGCAACCATGCTGTCCCCAAAAGATAAGCAATACTGGGGTTGGAGGAGTCACAATGCCCGCCTTGCTTGATGCTTGCTGAATAACTAAAGAACTTTCAAACACCTAATCCAGGTCACAGATTGGATAGGGTTATACGGGGTTCGTATATCTTTAAAATCCTTAAGGAGTACGTCTATGAAATGCTTCAGCCAAGGTCGATTTCCCGCCCTGCTGGGTAGTATTACTGCCGGGCTAACCCTCTTACTACAGGCAGGTGCTGCGGATGCAGCACGCCCCAGTGGTGAGATCGGCAAAGATTGGGGTAACCCCAAGGGTGCGGAGTGTGTGGAATGTCACTGGGCGGAAGACCCGGGTCTGACCAGGGAATGGAACAATTCACAGCACGGCCAGTCCGGCGTCAATTGTCTCGACTGCCACGCCGCTGAGAAGGGCGACAAAGATGGCTTCGAACACGAAGGACAATTGATCTCCATCATCGTCACACCGAAGGACTGCTCCAAATGCCACACCACCGAGTTCGAGGAGATGGATGGTTCCCATCATTCCAAGGGCGGACAGATCCTGGCTTCCCTGGACAACCTCTTGGGTGAGGTTGTCGGTGGCCCGGCAGCCGTGAATGCCGGTTGTCGTCAATGTCATGGCGCCGTGATCGAGATCGGCCCGGACGGCAAACCCCTGCCGACCACCTGGCCGAATACCGGCATTGGCCGTATCAATCCCGACGGCTCAGCGGGCTCCTGCACCGCCTGTCATGGCAGGCATCGCTTCTCCAAGGCCCAGGCCCGCACACCCGACACCTGCGGTAAGTGCCATGTCGGTCCCGACCATCCACAGATCGAGGTCTACAACGAGTCCAAGCACGGTATCATCTATCGTGCCAAGGTGGATGAAATGAACCTGGAATCGGACAAGTGGGTAGCCGGTGTCGACTATTCCGCCGCTCCCACCTGTGCCACCTGCCATATGAGCGCCGGCGGTAAGGAAGGCAAGACCCACAACGTGGGCGATCGCATCTCCTGGACCCTGCGTCCACCCATCTCACAAAAGATCAACCTGGTGCGTCTGGAAAACGGTCAGGAATTCGATGTCAAAGAGGGCTCTGCAATACCCAAGGTGGGCGACAAGGCCAAGGGCTCCACGGTGATCGAGGTGGTGACCTGGGATGAGCGCCGCAAGAAGATGCAAGAGGTCTGCCGGGCCTGCCACAGCGACAGCGTCATCTATGGTCACTACAACCAGTTTGACAATGTGGTCGAGCTCTACAATGAGAAGTTTGCCAAACCCATCGCCGCAGTGATGGGAGAACTGAAGAAGGCCGGCTATATCACCAAGGGACCGTTCGACGACAAGATCGAGTGGACCTGGTGGGAGATCTGGCACCACG
>JASJBU010000012.1 GCA_030066355.1 Gammaproteobacteria bacterium
GTTGGCGTTTATTCCATATCACTCCATCAAATCTTAGACTATGTATTGCATATCCTGGCTACAACTCGTGATTAATCCAACATAAACATTATGATTGTGTTAGATTTTAAGCGTGTTATGGTTGATATTGCTGAGCAGTCAGATAGTCTATAACCGCATTGGTCCTTGAAAAAAACGGAGGCCTCAGGACGCTATGAATTTACTTGCATATCTTGCTCTTTTGACTTCGACTGCAGGCTGGGTATTGATATCTTTAACCACTATCAACCTCTTGTCAGGTCATTTCGATGACCGCACCTGTCTAACGGATTGTGTTCAGACTTATTTTTACTACGGTCTTGCGGCAGGTCTTGGCGGTCTTCTATTGAGCATAGTTGCTTTGTTCCGCTCAGAGGGTCGTGTCATCAGCCTCTTCTCACTGATGTTTGTCTTGCCTCTGTGTGCTATATACGCGACTTTATTTCTGGTTGGCACGCAGGGCGCACTACTCTAGTTCATGGATTCATGGAGAAATACGGCTGTCTTTGGTGTGATCAAATAAACCATACACCTTCTTTGACTTTAACAGACTAAATTTAATGCAATACATATGTCTTCAATGCATAGAAATCAATTTAACTCCGCCTAATATTTCGAGAATTAACATCAAAGATAAGATATTGAATGTTCAAAATGTTGATGGGAGATCTATCGAGCCTCAGTTTTGAGTCACGTACGTAATACGTAAAAAACATGGTGACAGATCTTTTTCATTCACCATCCATATACCAGCAACATTACATTTTCGCTATCTAGAGATGAGTGCGAACCATATGTCACGCTATCACATCTGACCTGATCCGACGGTCTCACAGCTCTAATATCAGCACTAGTTCAGTCTACAAAGATGGCTCTAACTCAGTTCAATGGTAAGAATGTATTCTTGCCGCTCCTGGATTCAAGTTCTGAACCTGCATTTCAGTGCGATCTGAGAGGTACATCAGATGTACCTGTTGGTTGGTGATATTCTGGCTGTCGAAATACATGAATGCTGAGTATAGGCACAGTATGGTGGTCATGACTATCAATGCAGTCAGCGCTTTCATCAAGCCATTTAGAATATTTGATTCTGATCTAATGAGCATTTTCTAGCTACCTCTTCATAGTAAGTATGTTTTAACCAATCATCCATCCCAGGGCATAAACATTAGTATCATCATGTGTTACCAACATCTACAATACTTTGACTACATGTATTGGTATTTAGTTCTATCTAATGTACGTCATGTAAAGTTTTTCACGCCGCCTTGTGATTAGATAACTACGAAAAGGCCAATCCTATTCACATCTGTAACTACACAATTCCATTAATATACATACAGTTGCGTGCCTTTTTCGTTCTTGAGAGCAGACATCTACTGGAATGAGTGGTGTCATTACATGCATGAACCATCGAATGGATTGATCAAACAAGAAGAAGTAGAAAGCGAATTCGCCTTATCTGCCCGTACATACCAATTGTGAACGCCCATTCATCATTATAATGATGCACGATGTACATTATTAATTCGATGTTTCATTTTGTCATCCGAATATACATCACGTCTTATTATACAATTTCGAGACATATTTGTATAATTTACGTATACATTCGCATAGTGACTCATGTGAAATTCATGAAAAAAAATTACTCCGAGCAGTCTTAATGAGACCGTTTTTCATGATACTCGCAGCTTGTGATGACGACGATGATTGAGATTTACACCCGGCTTCCAACGCACAATCGCGTGTGATACATGGCTCTCAAGACGCACCTAACGTTGACGTACTGGTAGATGATCAGATCGTACTGACAGATGTACCTTATCAAGCAGCATCGGGCTATATGAATGTTCCGACTGATGGTTTTGATGTCAAAGTCAACACAACAGGCACTGATACAACCGCTCTCAGTATGATGAACGTAGTGCTTGTTGCAGATACCCTTTTCATAGTTATAGCGGTTAATGTTCTGGGCAGTATCGAGGCGATCCTGCTGGATGACAGTACTCTAGATCCAGCCGGAGGTAACCTCTTGGTACGAGTTGTGCGCACCAGTGACACAGCAACGGCGATCGATGTCTATGTCACGGCGCCTGATACAGACTTACTCATGGCTGTGCCTGTTGTTGAAAATGCTGTCTATCAGGACAGCTCTGGCTTTCTTGAGGTGCCTGCTGGTGACTGTCGGATTAGAGTAATACCGACGGGATATCAGACCATCATATTCGACTCTGGCACCATTAGCCTGACGGCAGGCGCTCAATTGGCGGTGGTTGGACGGCCCAGTGAGAATCAGATTTCATCCATCGATTTGATAGCGCTTACCGGTGACGCAGCAAATCCTGTAATTGAACTTAACGACAACCGTACCCAGTTGTGAGCAGCCCACCTTTCGCCTGATGCGCCGAATGTTGATGTCTACGTTGACGGTACGATGGTGTTGACCCACGTACCATTCAAGGCTGTGTCTGACTGTTGGCTGGTGGATGACGGGAGTCACCATATCCTGGTTGCGCCAACAGGAAGTACGGCTGCGGTGATTGATGTGACTTTGGATCTGGCTGCACTCATCAGCACTACAACAGCTGCGGTCAATTTTTTCAAACATTGAAGCAGTGGCAATGGACGACGACCTCACTACGCCTGCTACGGTTGATGCCCATGTGCGCGTGGTTCTCGCCTCTACCGATGTGCTAAGAGTGGATGTACTGGTGGATGATAGCCCGTTACTCACCAACGTTTCATTCAAAGGCATTCTGGCCATTTACCAGTTACGACTGGCTCACGCAACATCAAGGTAAATGTGGCGGGTACCAGCACATCGTTGATAGATACAACCTTAGACCTATCAGATGGCAATATTGATATAATCCTTGCTGTAGGGGCAGTCGCGAATATTGAAGTGGTAGTCCTCGAAGACAATTGATCTGACCGTTACTCGCCCCCTTATACACCCAGGGAAGGGTGGTATGGGTATGAACCAGCCATCCGCTATGGGTGAATATTGACGATTCGATAGCTATTACCCCTGGAGTCTGGTCTGAATTTTATCGACGATCAGCCACGAAATAGTGAATATCCTTTATTCATGCTCATCCATTGTATTGCCTCAAGACCTGCTAGCCAGGGACAATTGTACCCCACAACACAGCGCCCATCTGTCATGATTCAGTTCGCCACTTATCCATTATTCACATCGTCGTGATGCTCGTTGAAACTCAAACTCACTAAACCAGTGACTCTATCCTGCCTGTCAGCCGCACAATCCATATGTGCACTAAATCTAACTGATTGAAAAAGCAGCGCTACATTAGAGTAACCACTCTGTTCAACTACACAGGAACAGCCGTGTCAAAGACTATGCCATAGTGCTGTTTCTCCAGGCTTTCTGTAACGTTAGAAATGTGCCAACAATACTCGAAGGCGAATTGCGGTGACAGCCGGCAAACGCGTATCGTCAGAGCGCCTGGAATACTGATATATTCGTATTTTCAATCACCGGAGAAGCTGATGTCGTATCGTTCCTGCGCCATTGTTACGGGCGCCACTGGCGCCATTGGTGAGGCTATCACCCGAGGATTGGCGACCGACTGCAAGCGGGAAGTCGTACTGATCGTCCGCAACCAGGACAAGGCGGAACACGTTGTACAGCGTATCCAGCGTGCAACGGGCAATTCCAATGTACGCTTTGAGTTGGCAGACCTTTCCCGGGGCGATGCAATCCGCGATCTCACAGCGCGTTGGGATGGCCCATTGCATATCCTGGTCAACAACGCCGCCATCACATCCCATAGGCGAAAAGAAACACCGGAGGGGGTAGAACTACAATTCGCCACCAATGTACTGGCCTACTATCGTATGATCCGCGCCTTTATCCCGCACCTCTGTGCAGCTAAAGGGGCGCAGGTGGTGAACGTGGCAAGCTATTGGGCGGGCGGGCTGGACCTGGAAGACCTGGAGTTTCACCACCGACGCTACAACAATGACGCTGCCTATCGTCAGTCCAAACAGGCCGACCGTCTCCTGAGTACAGCATTTGCTGAACGCCTGGCTGACCAGGGGGTCTGTGTCAACGCCTGCCATCCCGGTGACGTAAACTCGACCCTCAGCAACAATCTCGGTTTCGGCGGGCATCAAAGCCCGGAGGAAGGGGCAGATACGCCTGTCTGGCTGGCGATTGGTAACATCGGAACCAAGGCTACGGGATGCTATTTCGAGAATCGTCGAAACGTCCCTTGCGAATTCAGCAAAGACCGCAAATCGGTTGAACGGCTGTTCGAAGTCTGCGAATCCTACGGTTGATTGATCAGTAACTTTCCAGCCATCAATGTATTCATGTAATGTATAGCAATAACAAAGCATTGCTGTATGCTTTGACTGCCGTTATGCTCTGGTCCACCGTGGCAACAGCCTTCAAGATTGCCTTGCGCTACAACAACGTGTTACCGCTGTTGCTGGGAGCCAGCACTACGTCACTGTTTTGCATTGGAGTGGCATTGGCTTTTCGTCGCAAGCTTCTGGTCGCACTCAGATCATTTCCCGCGCATTGGCGTCAGACGGTCGCTTTAGGGTTGATCAACCCGGTAATTTATTACCTGGTCCTGTTCGAGGCCTATCGGCGATTACCGGCTCAGGTCGCCCAACCCGTGAATTATACTTGGGCGATTGTGCTGGCTTTGTTGAGCATTCCCATCTTGAACCACCGGTTGGCACGATCCGATCTGATCGGTCTGTTACTTGGTTTTTCAGGGATATTGATCATTTCTGTCGCTGGCAAAAATGTCACTGGCGAGCTCGATAGCCTGGGGCTTGCGCTGGCCATTTTATCGACCCTGTTGTGGGCAATTTTCTGGTTGCTGAATACCAGAACCAATCAGGACTCAATGATTCAGTTGTTCCATAACTTTCTGTTCGCAACACCCGTGTTATTGTTGTTATCTATGGTTTTTCAGCAATCCTTATCGCTCTCTTTGGCCTCGATACTGAGCCTAGTCTATGTCGGCCTGTTCGAAATGGGTATCACATTCCTGTTCTGGCAGCAGGCGTTGACTCTGACATCTCAGGTGGCGCGTATCGGTTCTCTGATTTTTTTGTCACCTTTCATCAGCTTGTTTATCATCAGCGCAATCCTGGGAGAACCCCTACAATGGGAGACCTTCGCTGGACTGGGCTTGATCATAGTCGGAGTGGTACTGGTAAACCGTAAGTACACTAATCCCGGTTCAGTCCATATCGGCAGCCATTGAGCATTTGATTTTGATTCGAGGTGAAAACCCGCTGTGTGGGATCAGAGAAAAGTTACCCTGAAGTCATGTGATGCCCAAGTCAACACTGGCCGACCAGTTCATGGTGGCAGGCAGTGTCCAATACTATTATTACACTGCCAAATGGTTATAACCCGGCACCTCCCTGTTACTTCTCGCAATAAGTTGAGTAAACTAGAATATCGAATTGCCCAGATGGACGTTCTAAGAAGGCAATATCGCACCCGACTCATGAAATGCTATAGCCAATCAATATCCCTATTTCACTTAGCTATGACGCATGATGAGTGATGGCCCAGTCAGGAGCCGTGTATGTTCCGCACGTATCGAAAAGACTCATGATGAGAGTGATGTTCGCCATCTGGCACATCTTGAATACCCATGACCTTTTTTTGAGTAAAATATCTCAAGGAATATGATTACCTGATTATTAATGTACCTCAGCCATCCTCAAGAACCGAAATGGCATCGGTGGTGTACGGACGGCCGCTTGCCCCAGACGTGGCAGCATGTCTTCAAGCTTGAATCGGCGGTTAAACCGATAACAGAACTCAGCCAGGTAGCGAGGAAGATGCTTGCCATTGATCGCATGATATGTCCCGGTAAGGGCATTCTTGACGTTTCCGATCATGGTATTGACCCAGGTAAAGTCATCCAAAGTTACGCTGGTGGGTCCACCACCGGTGGTTACCGAATAATGTCGTCTGCCCACTTCACTGACCGCGCTGAAGCAGGCCAGCCCATCGGAGACGACGATCGCCTGCGTATCCGTATGCTTCAGTGCCCATTTAGTGATCTCGGCTTTACGAAAACCCTCGACCTTGCTCATGCGCATGGCGATGGGATGGCCCTCCAGGTTGGTTGCGACAGCTGCCACAAACGGGACCTTGTTCGGTGACCCCCGGCCCGGTTTGTCACCGTGTCGCTCACCACCCCAGTAGACGTCATCCAATTGGATGACGCCATGAAGCGGGCGTCGGTCATCGGTTTCTTTCATAACCTGCATGAGTTTGTGTTTCAGATTCCATGCCGTAGGATAGGAAACGCCCAGATGACGTTTCAACTCCAGCGCGGAGATGCCATTTTTCTGTTGGGTCAGGAAATACATCGCCAGAAACCAGGTCGTCAGCGGCAGTTTGGTATGGGCGAAGATGGTATCACTGGTCAGTGAGGTCTGATGGTGGCAAGTGTTACATTGGTACAGATTGCGTACATTCAAGATGCAGTGTTCCGAATGACCGCAGACAGGACAGACGAAGCCCTGTGGCCAACGCCACCGTTTGAGCGTCTGCTCACACTGTGCTTCGGTACCATACTGACAGAGAAAACTCGTCAAACTCAGACCCTTTTGAAACTGAATCGTATTTTGTTCCATCGTCTTGCCCCCTGGTGTGTTCCTGCAGCTATTATGCAGAACCCAGGAGCTCAAAAGATGAGCTTCTCGAGAGCTGAGACTCATTAATAATCAGGTATTCTCAAGCCTGGATGGGCAAAACTTTCAATTGCGGGATCGAACGACTAGCGAGGTTCCAGCCCGCGCTTTCTGCGGGCGAACTTAAATGATCCGTTAGACGCTATATTTCAATCTCATCACCATGCTGCATAATGTTGCATTCGACACCTAGCTTCTCCACTTCACGCTTGAACAATTGATCGTCTGCTGGGGCGATATTCTTTATCCACAAGAATGGAATGTTATAGTGGCAAGGAATCACCTTTTTTGGTGCTATGAGCTTCACTGCTTCAACTGCATCGGTTACATCCATTGTCCACGTATTATCACCCATTCCACCAATAGGCAGCATCAGTAGATCCGGTTTTAATCCTGTCCATTCCTTTAAAAAAATTGAATCTCCCAGATTCACAATAGATTTACCATTGAGTGTGACTTTGAAACCTGTGGATCCAATGCCGGTTCGCTCTCCTGGTCCAGGTTGCTTTTTTATTGTGAACCACAGGATTGGCACAATGATAGGGCCATGTTCGCTCCTGACTGTTGTAATTTCTACCTCACCTAACGTAACAGACTCTCCAACATCTAACGGATGTACATTGTTAAACGGTATCCAGGATGTCAATTCTTTACCGCGAGGATCTACAAGTAGTGTTTTACCATCTTCGACTTTAGCTAAATCTTTTCCACACACAACAGGCGCATTGCTCGCTTCCGCTACACGATCAGATTGCCAGTGATGATCGGGGTCGCCATGGGTTATCAAAAGATGCGTAATACTTTCCCATTCTGTTTTTGGAATTAGACTTCTGAAATTAAAAGCCGAGAAATATTGTCCCGGGTCAATGGCAATTTTGTTCTTACCATCTTCTATCAAGAATGAATTGTAAAGGAAGTGTCTAATCTTCATGGGTAACTACGATAGCTAACTCTTTGTTAGTACACCTGAATAGATTACCTATTTTCGGTGTGTTGGTAAATTAGCTGCTCAGTTTTCGGGAATGGGACCTCCTAAATAAGTGGTGTCCCTCTATAATAGTTTCTTAATCACGAATCAGGTTTAAAGGATATGGCACAGTTTTTTGGTACGTTGAGCAGCCTGGTGATTCTTTTCTTTTCAGTTGGATGCGCATCCCTGCCGCGTAATCCAGTACCGCTTGATAGCCAGTTATCAGCACAGATTCCTGGTATGCAGGATATTCGGGCGGTATCGGGCCAGTACAGCAAGGCCTTTGAAAAAGACGTTTTTGAAACAGAACAGCAATATCGCAGTTTCAAAGGCTTGTCACCAACCGATCAGTTATCCGTATCCATGCTGATTCTCTCTGGTGGCGCAGACAATGGGGCTTTCGGTGCTGGCCTACTCACTGGCTGGACGCACTCGGGAAATCGGCCCGAATTTGTGCTTGTTACCGGCGTGAGTACCGGTGCGCTGATTGCCCCCTTTGCATTTGTTGGTTCAGAATATGACCATGTACTCGAGGACGCCTACACCAGGGCGACAGCTGACGATGTGTACCATCCGCGCTGGATTAGCTTTCTATGGAAAGATGCGCTACTGGATACAGCGCCCCTGGCTCGATTGATTGAGCGTTATGTAACTCAAGACCTGTTAAAAAAGATTGCAGAAGCTCATCAGCAGGGCAGGCGTCTGTGGGTTGCGACGACGAACCTGGATGCAGACCGCCTGGTCATCTGGAATATGGGCGCGATTGCACAGAGTCACCATTCCGGTGCGCTGGAATTATTCAGAAACGTCATGCTGGCATCATCTTCAATTCCCGGTGTGTTTCCGCCTGTCATGATCGAAGTAGAAGCCAATGGCCAGAGATACGATGAGATGCACGTTGATGGTGGCGTAAAGGCTCAATTGTTTGTGAATGCTGAAGTGTTAAATCTTGCGGCCATGCGACAGAAATACAGAGCCGTTGCCAGTAGAGACACCAAACGTACCCTTTACGTTGTACGTAATGCAAAAGTGGGGCCCGATCCAGAACAGGTACAAAGGAAAATGTCTGTGATTACTGGCAAGGCCCTGACATCATTGCTCAATTCCCAGGCTCGCAGCGATATCGAGCGTATCTACAAGATTGCCCAAGAGGGAACTAATGTGGAGTTCTACTGGATATCACTTCCCGTTAAGTATATACCGCATTCGCTTAGGCCATTTGATCCGGTAACAATGCGTAAGATATACGAGATAGGTCATGAACTAGGTTTAAGCGGTGATGCATGGCGTAAACATCCACCCGGCTTGGGTCAACATTAAAAAAATAAAAAAGACCGCGGATACAAACAAAATGAACGCCCATTTTCTTGAATATCAACCGCTTTCAAGCAGTTGGCAAGAGTTGTTCACTCAGCCCGAATGACGAATGCCTCCCCATTTCCACCCCCAACTCAATAACAGCCGTACTTACCAATTGGGAATTCATCCTTTTCGCGGCAAATTCCCGTCAGTTGGCCATGTGGGATCCTGCCGTATCTGTCAGGGATGCAGCTCAATCTGCTTTGAATGGCTTGTGTGTCTCAGCTGAATAAGTCAGCCTGCGGTGGCATCCTAGTCCAAAACAATTGGCCATTTTCTGCGAAGCATCGCGACAGGCCGGAATGAGTATCTTCCTACCTATCGTAGAGATTTCCAAGACGCCTGGTATCGGGTGAGACCGGTCTATTGACCTGAGTTCAGCATTGGCCACGGTGAGTCATGAGCATATATTTCAGGGCTTAGTTCGCTGGAATGCCTGCGTCATACAACCGACTATGGTTGAATCACCAACGCTGCAATCATTCGCCTCAGATAACCCAACTATCTGCGTTTCCCAGTTGCAGTGCATATGACGCACATGGAGTATTCGGTGCTAATCGTAATATCCTAGCTTACGCACCCATCTGGACAGCCGCTTCCAAGGTATCATCAACCTCGATTCGGGTTACTGAAGATATGTCTGATGTGCCGTTTCTAAGCGAGCGGTCAGGTGGGAAGAGACACGACGCCTGTATACCGGCACTCTTTTACAATCGAAGATGATGAAACGTAAAATGCACCTTACTGGCACCAGCATTTCATCCCTGCCTCGTTGAAAAAAGGCTGTTCTCAACGGCTCGTTGACAAGCTGCATCGAGTCGATTTCAGTCGTGATATCCCGTTAACAATATCTTCCCGCGATGCGCGCAGATTACTGTCGGTCGGTTTAATTTGTTGGGCCTGGTCGATTGTTTGCATCGCTTCAGCCCCGCATCCTGCTGCCAGGTAGACATATGCCAGATTGTTCAAGGCGATGATATCCTCCGGATCGATCGACAAGGCGCGTTCCAGTGCCGTACGGGCCTCGTCGAGCTGATTCAAGTTATAGGCGCTGTTGCCCAATGCGAGCCAGGGGCGTTTGTCCTTGGGCCATCGCTTGCTCGCGGTATGATAGGCTCGCAGAGCGGCGTGTGGCTTGTTGGTGGTCTCCAGATCGTAGGCAGCCCTCAGATACGGACCTGGTTTTGCGGTTTGCGGGAGTCGCTCGGGCGGGAGGATCACCAGCGCCCAGTTCGAGGCCCTGGCCCAGGTGTTGTTGAAGGCGGTTAAGCGACTGCGCCAACGTTTCTCGCGGCCCGATCTGAGGATGATCTCTTGCTGTTCGAGATCGAAACCCATCACCACAGCATAGTGCCAGCGGGGCCACCAGCCAAAGGCCAGATTCTGCAACACCAAGACCGGATTACCGGCAGCCACTTCGCTCAGCAGGTCACTCAGACTTCCGGACAGTGGATAGGCGAGCATGCCATAGCGGCGGGCGGTGGCAGTGAGTTCGATCTGTAGGCTGCCTTTTCGCTCGGGCAGAAAGACCTGGGGCGTCAATTCGTCCGGCGTGATCTCCAAACCGCGAAAACTCAATACCGTAGCCAGCGCGGCCGGGCCGCATTGATACTCTTCCTGGGGATAAAATGGCGTCTCTGTCAGCTCGACTCTGGTCGTCAGATTCTCTGGCAGCTCGGGTAAACCGGCGCAACCGCCCATCATCAGTAGAACGAAAAAACCCGCCAGAAGGCGGGTTTTTTCGAAACCAGGGTAGCGCATCCTACCTGACGGGACGAATGAAGGGGAAGATGTCTGTTGCCCCGATCACGTCGGTGATCACGAAGACCAGAAAAATTAGCACGACCAGACTAAGTAGATCACCACCGGCCGGCAGGTCGGCCAATTGTTGGTTGAGTAGGGCAATCTCCTGATCGGTCATCTGATTGATGCGTTCGAAGGCCTGTTCTTGGGTGATACCCAGGGCGGCGAGTTGCTGTCTGGCGGTGTCACGCTCGAGCGCTTCCATCAGCAGGTTCCGGTCGGTACTCATTTCTGTGGCGCCGAACAGCTCGGCGTTACCGACCACTGCAGCCTGCGTCGGGAGAGCCGGCAGCATGACCAGAGACAGAGACAGGAATATAGAGAGCAGTTTTCGCAAGTATTTCATCAGCGATCCTCCGGAAGTATTAATGATTATCGGCTCATAGCTCACTGGGTAATGGGTCTGACCTACTTACCAATTGGGATAATGGCATATTTTTTGTTGGAAGTTGAAGAATTAATTAACGTTTTTTACGATTGCTCTGACGCTTTTCCCGGATACCCTCCACATACAAAGCCAGTTGAACGGTCTCTGCGGCGGGGCCGAGATTGTAATCGATCCCGTAGTCCTTTAGTCGTAGGCTGGATGTTCCCTCGAATCCACGGCGATATCCACCCCAGGGATCCATCCCGGCTCCGATCTGCCGGACATCGATGCTGATCGGGCGGGTCACACCTCGCAGGGTGAGGTGGCCGTGCAGTGTCCCAGTCCCATCCGGCGATTCTCTGTATCCGGTGCTGACGAAATGCGCCTTGGGGAATCTTTTCGTGTCGAGGAATTCTTTACCCCGCAGGTGTTTGTCCCGCTCGGCATGGTTAGTATCGATACTCTGCGTCTCGATCGATAACTCGATATGTGCGGCTGAAGGCTCCTTGTCGTCATAACTGAATCGGCCGGCAAAGGTGTTGAAACGCCCCAGTAACCAGCTGTAACCAAGATGCGAGATGCGGAACTGGATGAAGGCGTGAGCACCCTTGGTATCGATAAGGTATTCACTGGCTGAGAGCAGCGGGGAAATGCCAAGCAGGAACAAGGTGTACACCAGTGGTTTCAAGGTCATCGCTGATCTCCTGACAATGCGGGTCAGTGGAAGCCTGGGCAAAAAAGAAATAACACCAGACGGCCCATTGGGTACAGGCCGCAAGCAAGGTCGATACCCTTGGGGCTTGTGACTTGGCCGTGAACTCTGTTGATAAAAATAAAGATAGCCGATTCAGCGCTATCCAGACTGTGAATAGCGCCGATGGTAGATGGCGGAGCGGACGGGACTCGAACCCGCGACCCCCGGCGTGACAGGCCGGTATTCTAACCAACTGAACTACCGCTCCGTTGAATGAGCGCGCTAGTTTAATGTTTTTACAGGTGGGGTCAACCGGTTTCCTGAATTGATCATCAGCGATGCTGTTCGATCCAATCTGCCCAGACCTTGAAAAGCCCTTGGCTGACAGCGGCCATGGCCACCTTGGGCTGCAGGTCATGGGTATAAGGCGTCGTCTGCTGGATTTGGTCGGACAATCTGAGGCTTCCGCCTGCTTCGGCGAAGATCAACTGGCCTGCGGCAAAATCCCATAGGCGTTGCCCGCCATGCAGATAGAGCTGTAGCCGGCCTGCAGCCAGCCAGCACCAGTCCAGCGCGACACTGCCGATACTGCGTTGTGAGCGATAGGGGGGGCGGGTTGCCAGATTGCAGCCCAGATTTATGGGGAGCCGCTTCAGATCCACCATGGCAACGCAGTCAGAGAGCTCGGAGAAACGGGCATCGAGTCGGAGCTTTTGATCATTCAACCAGGCGCCCTGGCCGGTCTGGGCGTGAAAACATTCGTTCCGCATGGGATCGTAGATGATTCCCAGTCGGGTTTCATCCCGAACCAAGTAGGCCAGAGAGATCCCGAAGCAAGGCATGCCTGCAACGAAGTTGGCAGTACCGTCCAGGGGATCGAGACACCAGAATCCGGTGGTGGAATCCTGCAGAACGCGCTGTTGTTGTTCAGGGGGCATTTCTTCCCCCAGAAATGGGATGTCAGGATAAAGCCTGGATAATGCGGTTTCGATGCGTTTTTGAATCGCCAGGTCGGCGGCGGTCACCAGGGTACCGTCAGCCTTGAACGCTCTTTCCGTCTCCTGGTATCTGGGTATCAGCTCCAGTTTGGCGGTATCGATGATCAGCTGTGTGAGTACTGCAATATCAAATTCCATGATGGCTCTTACCCGTGTTTTCAGTTCGGGGTTGCGTTATGTCAACGATTCTAAAGGCTGGTGTATGGAATAGTAAGTTTTCAACCTTGGGTGCGGAGATTAAAAAAAACCATGAAATTCGAGATTGATGACGCTGTTATCAGGCAAGCCAAGACGCCCCATGAATTGTCGATGCTGAACCTGGTCGCCTTTCATCTGCTCGCTGCGCCGGCATCCATCGTCTTGGATATCGGGTTGTTGGGTTTTCTCGTACCGCTGGCCCTTTCGCTCAGTTTCATTACCTTTGTCTGGATTCGTGCTCGTCATAGCCGTGAGCAAGGCCCCTGGTTCGTGGCGGCCCACTGGCGGCTTTCCGCCAACCGCACCAAGATCCTCATGATCGGCTATATAATCACCGGGGCGATTCTTGGTTTCGCCTTTCTTGTGACTTCAGGCAGTTCCAAGGGCGACATCATGATGGTCGCCCTGTCCCGGGTGGCCGCCGTGCCGGTGCTGATCACCGTGATGATCTGTTTCGTGCTGGAATCGAGTTCCATCTATCAGGCCGGTAGGGGAGAGGTGCCGGATGGGCTTGTGAAGCGCTTTCCGCCACCCGCGAAACTGGTCGTCAAACAGGAACTTGAGCCGAGTGCCGTTGAGCCTGCCTCGAAAGTCAGGTGACAAGGCGCTGGATTTTGAGAGATTCAAAGGGAAAGGCTCGTAAAAAGGTCATGATGGGCGCAGATCAGCATCACAAAGCTGACTTACTGTGATGAGCTGATGTGAGCAAATATGCGATCCGAACAGGCACCAGCGATTAGCAATTTCGTCTGATCATTCGGTGGTCCGTGTGCGTCCTGGATGCCACCCAGACTGGCGTTCTGTGTTGACCCGCCCTGCATGGAATCCAGCGGTTTTTCCCCATCAGACAGGTTGAGCCATATTCCTCGAGATCTCATCCAGAGAGGTTAAACGACAGGTTACTCAGGTTATTGTTTTACTGGCCAGGCTGTTTTTGCAGGGCTTCATCGATCAATTGCCGGATATGGTTGTGCAGGGAGCCTTGTAACTCATCGAGTAGAATCTGTCTGATCTCTCCCGATGCCTGTTCGACGGCCGTGTGGATCGCGCTGTTGATGACTGACTGCAGATCATCATTGATCTGGCGGGTGATTTGATTGCGGAGCGTCTCAGGAACTGCCTGGTGAGATCCCGTTTCCTGATCGGCAAGCTGATTGTTATCGATAAGTTCGATCTCTTCAGGATCGACCACATCTTTCAAAAGCGGGATGTCTTGTTCGTCCTGCATGTCTGTCTCGTGTGAATTCATTTGCTGATAGTGTGGGTGTTGAGGGGGTAGCCCCGGTCCCGGTAGAACTTGAAACGCTGTCTGCCGGCGGATTTTATCTCTGCTTCCCGATCGATCAATTCTGCAAGTCTTTCGAAGCGACTGAAGACATTGGGTACCTGCAGGGCCAGATTGATCAATACATCACTTTCATCTCCAGTATCCCCGGTATCACCGAGGATGACGGGAGTGGTGGTGGGATCGGCCTTCTCGAGAGGCGCATGAGGAATGAAACTGCCCTGGCGAAATGTCCAGAGCAGTCGATCCATGTGCCGGGTTTCCTCCTGTGACTGAGTGTGAATGAAGACACGGCGGCCTTGGTGGTAGATTTTCTCCGCCAACCGGCAGGCCAGCATGAAACGGTTGCCTCGGGCCTGTTCATCGAGGATGTAGAAATCCACCTGGGTCATTGGGGATTATTCGCTCTGGCCACTACGTTTCAGGAGAAACTGACAGAGCAGCGATACAGGGCGGCCGGTGGCGCCCTTGGCCTTACCGCTCTTCCAAGCCGTACCGGCGATATCCAGATGGGCCCATTTGAATTTTTTCGTATAGCGGGAGAGAAAACACCCGGCGGTGATGGTCCCTGCACCCTTGCCGCCGATATTGGCCATGTCTGCGAAATTGCTGTCGAGCTGCTCCTGATAGTCATCCCACAAGGGCAGTTGCCAGGCCCGGTCACCTGTCTGCTGACCGGCGGCCAGAAGTTCATCCGCCAAGGCCTGATGGTTGGTCATCAGGCCGGATGCCTGATCGCCCAACGCAACGATACAGGCGCCGGTCAGGGTAGCGATATCCACCACGGCAGCCGGTTCGAAACGTTCGATGTAGGTCAGGGCGTCGCACAGGATCAGACGTCCCTCCGCATCCGTGTTGAGCACCTCAATGGTCTGACCTGACATGCTGGTCACGATGTCGCCGGGCTTGTTGGCGTCACCATCTGGCAGATTCTCAGAGGAGGGCACCACGCCGATGACGTTCAGCGGCAGTTCCATCTCCACACAGGCCTGGATCGATCCGAAGACGCTGGCGCCGCCGCACATGTCGTATTTCATTTCGTCCATGGCGGCAGCTGGCTTAATGGAGATGCCGCCGGCATCGAAGGTCAGACCTTTGCCCACCAGGATGACGGGCTTGCTGTTAGGCCTCCCGCCTTTGTATTCCATAATGATCAATTTGGCCGGTTGTCGACTGCCGCGTGAGACGGAGAGCAGGGCGCCCATGCCCAGCTTCTGCATCTGATTCTCCTCCAACACCTGAATCTTTAGCTTGTTGCTCTTTCGCCCAAGTTTGCGGGCCTGTTCGGCCAGATAGGTCGGGGTGCAGATATTACCCGGCAGATTCGCCAGGTTTTTGGTCAGCTGTATGCCTCGAGCGATACCCTGGCCGTGCTCGAGGCCCTTTTGCGCGGTCTTCAACCGGCGTCGATCGCTCAAGAAAAGGGTCAGGCGTTTGAGTGGACGAGGCCGTTTCTTCACATCACTCTTGGTCTCATCGAAACGATAGACTGCCTCTTCCGCGGCGAGCACTGCATCCCGCATAGCCTGATAGATGCTTACATCCTGGATCTCCAGGTCGGTCAAGCCGCAGACCGCATCGATCGCATGGCCCTTGTCCAGCGTACCGATCACCCCGGTCATTGCCTTGCGGAATTCCTTGAGACCGAAATCCCTCGGTTTACCCAGGCCGATGAGCAGCACCCGTTCCGCCAGGACACCGGGGACGTCGTACAGCATGACTTGTTGTCCGGATTCACCATTCATATCACCGCGCTTGAGGATCTTGCTTAGAGCGCCCTTGCCGGCCTTGTCTATCTCCTGTGCCAACGCGGAGAGTTGGCGACGGGAGAACACCCCCAGGATCAGGCAGGCGGTGCGTTGTTTGGTAATGTCACCGGTTTTGATGCTGTAATCCATCGTTGGCTCTAGCCTCCACTTGTGCTGTTATCGGTTATATTTAAGGTAGGGTGAAATCGATGATTGCTGAATTATAATCGAAAGCTGTTATTCGTGGTCGATGCATTTTGGGTTTTTTATTCGCTTGACGGGCACACCCCGGCTGAGTCAGATGCAGGTTTTGATCTGAGGGCGGGATCCTTCAAAGCGGTAAGGTTGGGCGGTTATATCGACACGCCACCCCGATCGTTGATCAGCATCCGGTTCCAATCTGCGATCGACAGGAAGTGTCTATGATAGATGATCGAAATCCGTCAGTGGTCCTCGACTTCTGGTTTTCGGAACGCATGTCAAGACGATGGTTTTCTTCCACCCCCGCCTTGGATCGTGAGATTCGTGCGAAATTTGCCGGTCTTTGGCGCAGCGCTGTCGAGGGTGGATTGGACGAATGGTGTGCAACTCCCGAAGGCGCTCTGGCGTTGATCATCGTGCTCGATCAGTTCCCCCTGAACATGTTTCGCGGTACGCCCGAAGCCTTCAGTAGTGAAGCGAAGGCAATCCAGTGCACGAAACAGGCCCTCGCAAAAGGTTTTGAAAAGTTCTTGGAAAAGCATCGGCTGGCGTTTCTCTACATGCCACTTATGCACAGCGAGAATATCCTTGACCAGGATCTATCGGTCAGCCTCTTTGAACAGGCAGGGCTCGTAGAAAACCTGATCTTCGCCAAACATCACCGGGAGATCATCAGGCGATTCGGTCGGTTCCCGCACCGCAATGGGATCCTGGGCCGCAGCAGCAGCCAAGAGGAACTGGCCTATCTCGACTCAGCGGACGCCTTCAAAGGCTGAAACGCTTGCGGGCGATGATGGGGTCGAGACGTGACAACCGTCTCGACCCTGCCACTATCAGCGTGCCGCCAAATCAATCGTCGTCATCATGCTCGGGCTTGCCGCCAACCCGCACGACGATGCGCGCGACCGGATTCTGGAAACGGTGCACACTGCTATCAAGATCGCTGATACCGCCTGTCGGATCCAGATCCCCCAGAATACCTCGATGTACATGGATCTTGTCATTATGATCGGAACCGATCGTCGATACACCGCCCGTGCCTGCATTGCCACCCGGATCGGCCGGGATGCCCAGCACATTCAACATGCCGCCACCGTTGATGATCTCATCATTCGCTTCGGTACCCGCATCATAGGCCTTGGCGTAGTAGGTGTAGGTGCCTCGGTGACGTGGGATCTTCACGGAATCCATGCCGATGAAGCCGTCGTTGCTTGGCAGCAGCATGCCAACCAACGATAACCTGGCATTGGCTCGGCCACGAACCTTAAGGGTGGTCTCTGTGCTCATGCCCGGTGCAAGCAGACCGGGGACCGGGTCGGTATCATACACAGCGCTGTTGGCCTCCAGTTGAGTGATCAGACCCGAGGTGTCACCGCCCTCGGCCATGGCCTGCAGGTCGACAGTGGCATGCTCCCCGACCTCGAACAGGTCGGTATGCCGATCATGTGCAGCGATCAGCAGGGGGGTGAAGTAGATGGCATTGGTCAGATTGGTGACCTCTATGCTGATATCACGGGCCATCAGTGGGGGTGTTACCAGCAGGCTACCGGTGACCAGTAGGGTGGAAAATGTCTTGATCATCTGTTTCTCCTGAGTTTTTGAAGATTGGGGCACGGAAAGAATCCGTAGCAACAATGCTGGATCAGGGGACTCTCATTGGAATCACGAAAACATCACGAATCGTTAACTTCCTATTCAGTGTTTGACACGCTTGAGGCATGACGCATCGAAGCGGTGTCTGAAGCAATGCCACTGCCAAACCAGGGTGTTATCGTGCCTAGCCTCTGATAAAATTACGGGTTGGCTCAAATACCTACCAGATACCGACATGGCTCTGAACAGCACCGAAGAAATCATTGAAGACATCACACAGGGTAAGATGGTCATCATCATGGATGACGAAGATCGGGAGAACGAGGGTGACCTCGTCATGGCGGCTGAACGTGTCACTCCAGATGCAATCAACTTCATGGCCAGATATGGCCGAGGTTTGATTTGCCTGACGCTCACCAAGGAGCACTGCAGTCAGCTGCGTCTGCCCTTGATGGTGCCTACCGATAATGAACTGGCAGCCACCAATTTCACTGTTTCCATCGAGGCGGCAGAGGGCGTCACCACGGGCATCTCTGCCGCCGATCGGGCCACCACGATATTGGCTGCAGTGGCGCAGGATGCTCAGCCTCAGGATCTGGTACAACCGGGTCATATCTTTCCCCTGATGGCCCAACCGGGCGGCGTACTGGTGCGGGCGGGTCATACCGAGGCCGGTTGTGACCTGACACGCCTGGCCGGCCTGTCACCGGCATCGGTGATCGTCGAGATCCTCAACGAAGATGGCACCATGGCCAGGCGGCCGGATCTGGAAAGATTTGCCGGACAGCATAACTTGAAAATCGGTACCATTGCCGACCTGATTCAATACCGGGTGCGTCATGAACATACGGTGGAGCGGGTCAGCGAATGCCAGCTACCCACCGACTATGGGGAATTCCGCCTGGTCGCCTTTCAGGACATGGTGGACAATGAACTGCATCTGGCCCTGGTCAAGGGTCAGGTCCTGGAAGATGAACCGGCGCTGGTGCGGGTGCATATGCAGAACAGCCTATGCGATCTCTTCGATACCCAAAGCGGAGACTGCGGTTGGCCGTTGCGTAACGCGATGCGCCAGATCAGTGAGGCGGGAACCGGTGTAATCGTAGTCTTGCGCAATCATGACACGCCCCGCGAGATCGTACAGCGCATGATGGGGCGGCAGGTCCAGGATAGTAAGGAAGCGGGTTTCATCAAACAGGACAACAGCAAGGAATTGCGCACCTACGGGGTGGGGGCACAGATCATTTCCGATCTGGGCGTACGCAAGATGCGTGTACTGAGTGCGCCGAAGAGCATACACGGCCTGTCCGGTTTCGGTATGGAAGTGGTCGAGTATGTCGAGTGCGAATGATGCGACTGCCGAGCGCACAAATCGGTTACAATCTAGCGGTTTTCATTTGACAGGGTGACGAGAATGACCATCAAGACGATCGAGGGTGGACTGGTAATCGAGGACGCACGTTTTTGCCTGGTGGCGGCGCGCTTCAACAGCTTTGTGGTCGAGAGCCTGGTGGATGGCGCCATCGACACCCTGAAACGGCATGGTGCTGATGAACAGGCTATCACCCTGGTGCGCCTGCCCGGCGCCTTCGAGATGCCCGTGGCCTTGGACAAGCTCGCCGCCAAAGGTGATTACGATGCCATCATCGCACTCGGTGCGGTGATCCGCGGCGGTACACCACACTTCGACTACGTGGCCGGTGAATGCGTGAAGGGTATGTCTCAGGTCAGTCTGAAGTATGGGGTACCCATCGCGTTTGGCGTGTTGACTGTAGACACCATCGAACAGGCCATCGAACGGGCCGGCACCAAGGCGGGTAACAAGGGTGCCGAGGCGACCCTCTCAGCCATCGAGATGGTGAATCTGTTGCGTCAACTCGACTGATGAGCGAAAAACGCAGTCAATCCCGCCGGCATGCGGTACAGGCCATCTACCAGTGGCAGATGGCTGGACAGGATCTTGGCGATATCGCCAATCAGTTTCTCGAGGAGCAGGATATCCAATCCTTCGAAGTACCCTATTTCCAGGACCTGCTGCATGGGGTGCCCAAGCACCTGGGGGAGTTGGACCGACTGCTCAAACCGGCCCTGGATCGGGCCATCGAGAGCGTCGACCCGGTGGAACGGGCGGTGCTGCGGCTCGGAGTCTATGAATTGTCCTACCATCTGGAGGTGCCCTACCGGGTGGTCATCAACGAGGCGGTCGAACTGGCCAAGATCTTCGGTGCGGAGCAGGGGCATAAGTTCGTCAACGGCGTCTTGGACCGTGTTGCCAAAAAGGTGCGGGCGCTTGAAGTCACAAATAAACAGTAGCAAATTTGACCGGTTTTCCGCCGTTCCTCTTTTTTTTCTTCAGACCTTGAACACTGCTGCCGATTGTTATCGACGACTATCAGCATTTTCAAGGGGGCAGGGGAATGGAAGAGCAACAGACTCAGCAGACCAGCAGAGACAGTTTGGCAAGTCGGTTCAATCTATCACTGGTCATCATGTATCTTTGCACTGTTCTTATCACAGCGCCAACCGTCTATTTCGTTACCAAGCAACAGGTCTATGAACGGGCCGAGGCTGACCTGATACTCTTGGTGGATGTCGTCAAATCGATTCAGGACTTCGTGGCCACGGATCTGCGGCCTCACTTCATGAAGGAGAAGATTTTTTATTCACCCTCCTTTTCAGGCATAGTCGCCACCTCCCGCATTGCAAAGTATCTAAAGCAGAAGCAGCCCCAGTTCTATATCAACAATGTCTCGGACAATCCCTTGAATCTGGAGAATCGGGCCAAGGGTTTGGAACAGAGCCTGCTTGAACGATTTCGTAAGAACCGCAATCTGGAGTCATACAACACGGTAGGACAGATCGATGGACAGAACTATCTGGTCAGTTCAGCGCCCAAGGTCAGTAGAAAAGGGTGTCTGAGATGTCATGGTGAGCCTGCTCAGGCACCCCAGGATGTAACCACGACCTATGGTACCGAGAGTGGATATGGCTATCGGAACGGCGAGGTGGTGGGGGTCAGTGTGGTCGGGGTGCCTTTGGAGGATGTGCAGAGTCTTACACTGCAGCGAAGTCTCTTAGTGATCGGCGGTATTACCCTGCTGTTTGCCTTGCTGTTCATTGTCGTCAATATGCTGGTGAAGCGTTTGATCCTGATCCCCATCGGCGATATCACCGAATTGGCCAAAGCCGTCAGCCAGGGTGATATCACCCGTGAAGTCGTGGTGTACCGCCGCAACGATGAGATTGCAGATTTGGCTAATGCATTCGAGCTCATGCGGCGCAGCCTGCTCACAGCGATGAAGCGCATGAGGCGTAAATCCTGACAGCGCAGATGTCACAGCAAAGATGAGAGGTTGAGCGCGGTGAGGGGTGTTACCTCAAGGCCAATGGATGCTGTCCGTGCGTGTTGCCTTGGCAGGCTTTAGTCATTCAGAGTGTCGCTGACCAGGGAATAGGCCTTGTCTTTGAATTGGATCACTTCCTTCGCGTTGTCGATGTCGAGGCAGAGCTGGTCAATGAGTCTGTGGGCCTGTTCCACAGAACCGTCGAACTCACCGATTTCTTCCAGGGCGTCTTCGAAAACCATATTGGCAATCGGTCCGAGATGTACAGCCAGCTGGCTTTTCAACTGTTGAATGAGCCGCTCTTTCTGTTCGAGTGAGATGCCAGTGTGATCTGCAGTCAGTGACCCCGTTGGGGATCTGTCAGTTTCAGCGCTCTGTTGTGTCCTGAGCAGGTTTAAAATCTCATGGGTGGGCGGTAACTCATGGGAGATCCCGTTGAGCTCAGAGGCCTCAAATCGGTAGGTGCCGCCGGTGATCTTGCAGATCAGCGGAAAGGCCTTCCTGCCACGTCTTGCACCATGGAAAACGGCGTGGATCTCACCCGCATCCAGCGCGAATGTGACGGCGTGATTACATTCGGAATGGATAAACAGGGTACCACTCCGTTTGCTGTCGATCAGATCGGTGAGGATCTGCACAAGTTGAGCATAAGGTAGATTGTCACTCATCGTTAGTTATGATTCTATTGATGATTGGCTAAAGCATAGAGAATAATCCCCCACTTATCCATAGATTCAGTGGTTGATTGATGAGGGTTGGGATTCAAACGAGTCTGGTCGCCAATCGGCTGTGGGATCTGTAGTCAGTGGTCAGAACGAATACAGCTGCCAGTGGGCTGCGGAATCTACCTAGATTTTATCCTGTGTGTCACTGCACTTGTATTCCCCGTAACGCAGGACCAGCACGGCCAAGGTCAGTAACAGGATGGCACCGGTAAGGGTGAGGATCGTCTCGTTCGCCATGGCCTTGATATCGATGGTCAACATTCGGGTGAGGGCGGTGATCGCGATATAGATGAGAAAGCGCACCGGCAGGCGACGGGTTTTGAAGTAGATGCCTATCATGGCGCCCAACTCTAGATAAATGAACAACAGCAGGATGTCCTTCAGACTGGCGTAACCTTGTTCGAGCATGCCGAAATAGGTGTGTGCACCAGACCAGATCACGGTTGCGCCGATGATGAACAGGCCGATGAGATGGAAGGCCTCGATCAATATATCGCCTAAGGACTCGACCTTCTTGAATATCTGCTTTTCGTTCATGACAGGGTGTCCTGATCTGTTAGAGTGTCGAGGTGAAAGATCACCCATCAAAATATTGTTGTCGATGGAGTGTATTTTTTTTCGATGCACGTTACCCCGCAAACGAGAGGAGTGGCAAGTCGAATCCATGGCGATGGGTGAATTTGAACTGATTCGTAACTTTTTTTCCTCTCTGGGCATAGGACGAGATGATGTCACGCTGGGTGTCGGGGATGACTGTGCCTTGCTGACGGTACCGCAGGGCAAGCAATTGGCCGTAACCATGGATAGCCTGGTGTCGGGCGTGCACTTCCAGCCGGATGTGGATCCCGCAGCCCTGGGATACAAGGCGCTGGCGGTCAATCTGAGCGACCTGGCAGCGATGGGCGCCGAGCCCGCCTGGTTCACACTCGCCTTGACCCTCCCGGAATCAGATACCCAATGGTTGGCGGAATTCAGCCGGGGCATGGGTGAATTGGCGGTATGTCATGGGGTGGCGTTGGTGGGAGGCGACACGACGCGGGGACCGCTTACGATCACGATTCAGGCACAGGGTTTTCTACCGGCCGGGCAGGCTTTGTTGAGATCGGGCGCTCATGTGGGGGATCTGGTCTATACGACCGGCACCCTGGGGGACGCGGGGCTGGCACTATGTGATCAGCTATCGAAAACACCTGAAAAACCAACGTTTCCCGAACTGATTCGGCGCCTGGAGAGACCCGAACCCAGGGTCGCGGCCGGTCGTGCGCTGCGGGAGTTCGCCAGTTCAGCGATCGATATTTCGGATGGACTGCTTGCCGACCTCGGGCATATCCTAGAGGCGAGTGGAGTCGGGGCGGATATCCATTTGGATGCGCTGCCGCTCTCACCGCCTGTGCGAGCGGCGATCAAATCGGCAGGGGATTGGTCCATACCTCTGGCTTCCGGGGATGATTATGAGCTCTGTTTTACTCTGCCGCCGGGCATGGCGACTCGACTCGATGAAATCAGCAAAAGTCTGCAACTCTCCATGACCCGTATCGGTGAGATCGGTCTCGAACCGGGGCTGCGTTGCTGGTTGGATCGGGATACTCTCTGGAAACCGCAGGATTCTGGATATCTGCATTTTTACGCCGATGACTGACAAACGTACCATCCCTGGACTCGACCTTCGTAATCCAGTCCATCTACTGGCATTCGGATTCGGTGCCGGCAGATTACCGGTTGCTCCAGGCACCTATGGCACCTTGGTTGCGGTCCCGATCTATCTGTTGTTGGAGCCTTTACCTTTGCTGTCCTACCTGATCACTCTGCTGGTGGCCTTTGTCGCGGGGATCTGGCTTTGTGAACAGACTTCACGGGATCTCGGGGTACATGACCACGGCGGGATCGTTTGGGATGAAATCGTCGGTTACTTGCTGACCATGGCATTCGCCCCGGCTGGCTGGTGGTGGCTGATTATCGGATTTATGCTGTTTCGCCTGTTCGATATTCTCAAACCCTGGCCTATCCGTACGATCGACCGGCAGGTGCGGGGAGGTTTTGGCATCATGCTGGATGATCTTCTTGCCGGCATCTATGCTTTGCTTGTGATGTCATTGATCAGTCACCTCGGGGTACTTTAAATGCGCTGGTTGTTAAGTATGGGTCTGGTGTTTGCCTGCTTTCAACAGGCCGTCGCTGTGGAACGGATCGCGGTAGAGGCCCTGTTCAGTAACAAGGCCATGGTACAGATCGATGGAAAGCGGCGGCTGTTGAAACTGGATCAACCATCCCCGGAGGGTGTTGTACTCATTTCGGCCAACAGTCGGGAGGCGGTCATCGAAGTGAACGGTGAACGTCAGGTCTACACTCTGGGCAGCCATGTCAGCAGTAGTTTCAGTCAACCGGAACTCGCCACTGCGAAGATTTGGCGCAATCGCGCCGGCCACTACACCACGGTTGGCAGTATCAACGGTCGTACGGTCGACTTTATGGTGGATACCGGTGCCTCTGCGGTAGCGTTGCATGCTGTCGAGGCCCAACGACTCGGTATTCCCTACAGGCTCGAGGGCCAGCGTATGCTGGTCAACACCGCCAACGGCCGCGCCCCGGCCTATCGGATTACTCTCGATCGCGTCCAGGTTGGGGATATCAGTTTGCAGCAGGTTGATGGTTTTGTCATCGACAGCGAAGATGCCGCCTTGAGTAAGACGCTGCTCGGGATGAGTTTTCTCAACCGGGTCAGGATGGAGGATCAGGGTTCGGTTCTATTGCTGCACAAAAAGTTTTAGAGGTATACGATGGGAATCAAAAAGATGATGCGTCAGGCCGTCGGTTTCGTATTGGCGGTACTGTTGGGCCTGGTTAATGCTGCCATGGGCGGTAGTGTGACCATGAATCCAGGACTGTGGGAATGGACGGCCGACATGGAAATGCCGGGAATGCCCATGCCACTGCCGCCCACCTCATACACCAGCTGTATCACCCAGGTGGACTTCGTACCCAAGGACAGTAAACTGGGACAGACCTGTGAAACCATCGACCTGCAGACCGAGGGTGATACAGTCTCCTGGAACATGACCTGCACGACGCCTCAGGGAGTCGCCACCAGCCAGGGACAGATCACTTACAGCGGCGATTCGGCAGTGGGGGAGATACAGGTCAGCACCCTGGGTATGCAGATGATCTCAAAAACCCGGGGGCGGCGGCTCGGGCCCTGCCAATAGATCACCATCCGGTCACCGGGATCAGCCAGACGTAACCCAGCTGCTCCATCTGCTGCTCGATCCAGCGGGCGCGTTCCTCGACATGAGGGGAGGGAGGCTCGGCCCGGTATTCCCAGGGATTGGGCAGAATCGCAGCCAGTCGGGCCGCTTGATTGGGTGAGAGTTGGTCCGCCGGTTGCCGGTACCAGTACGCACTGCCCGCCCCGATTCCGTAAACTCCAGGCCCAAACTCGACGATATTCAGGTAAACTTCTAATATCCGCGCCTTGTCCCAAATCAGTTCCAGCAAGATTGCCAGGCCGGCCTCCAAAAGCTTGCGGCTCCAGTCTCTTCCCTCCCAGAGAAACAGGTTTTTGGCGGTTTGCTGAGTCAGGGTGCTCGCACCGCGCAGTCCCTTGTGGTTGCGCGCATCCTCTATCGATTCGAGAATCGCCCGAAAGTCCAAGCCATAGTGATGTGGAAAACGCTGATCTTCGGCCGCGACCAGGGCGAGCAGCATTGCCGGAGGAATCTGTTCAAGTGAGAGCCAATAGTGTTGGGGAATTGCTGGATAACCTGGCGGCGGATCGAGCTCCCGCTGGAGTTTCCACGACCAGAGCGGCGGATCGATAAAACGCAGCAACAGGATGATACCCAACGTCACAGCCAACCAGCTGAGTATCAGCCGTTTCATCCATTTGAGCAGAGATCTGATGAATCGGTGCATGCTGCTGGTAAGGGATCGGTGGAATGGATGGAATCGTCACAGCTTAGCCGCAGCCGGTCGGTCACTCAATCATCATGCCAGATTCCTGCTTGCTTGGGCGCCCACCCGGCACTCGACAACCCGGGTCACGCAATCCGCCTGCGACACTGGCCCCTGTGCCTGTTGCCAGCGACCAGAGCGCATCAGACCGTCATGAACTTTGGTATGTCATAATTGACCCGGACAGCATCAATGGGCTCAGTTGGTATTCCCCGCTTGCTTGTTTAGCCCAGCCAAGCGGAACCTGTCACCCTCTCCTGGTGAGACAGATTGATCCCTCCCGGGAGCCTAAGGCTCCATGTGGCGTTCGCCCGATAGCTGCATATCGATTCTACGGAGTGGTACGACGATCTCGGCCTTGAGAGGATTTTCCCTACAATTCGTCTTGGGTTTAACGCTTGAAAGGGTCTATTCCTGAGTATATTACTAGGGTATTATGATCCTATCTCATCCAACTGGAATCGGTGTCGAATCATGCTACAGCTACAACGACTGATCTCTTCAGACTGTTGCGGAGGACCCGTGCTGGTACTGACTTTGCTCTGCATCGGGGTGGGTGTCTTGTTCGTGAGCGTTTCCGCCACCCTGCCGGGAATCGTTTTCATGGTGATCGGGCTGATGGCTGAAGTCCTTTGTCTCAGCATGAGCCGAACCCATTGTAT